>JAKZWC010000257.1:0-2625 GCA_047515735.1 Spirochaetales bacterium
CCGGGCCACCTCCAGCGCGGGCGCCTGCACTTCCTTCGCGTAGCCGCCGCCTTCAAGCAACGCGGCGGCCTTGAGCTTGTGGATGGCTTGGTCTACGAGGGCGCGGGCACGAGCCGCGTATGCTGAGGCACGCTGTTGTTCCTCACCGGGAGCGGGATGGATCTCCTCCATCTGCGCCACCGGCAGGGTGACGAGCCCGGTCGCTGCAAGGCGCAGCAGCGAGTCGTAGGTGGTCGCGTCGATCACGTTCACGCACAGCCCGCTCTCCCGAGTGAGGCGGCTCTCCTCCTCAGCGGCACGCGTGGGGGGAACATCCAGCACCACCAGCATCGTCTGCTCAGCTTCATTTCCATCGCCATCGTCACGCATCAGGATGCGCTGCAACGCCGCACCGTGCTGGGCCAGCAGATCGTTCCGCAACAGCTCGGCGGCGGGGCGCGGCAGAGCCTCGGCTGCGGCTGCCGCGGCGTCCTCACGCTCGTGGCCGGCATCGAGCACCGCGTTCAAACGCTCCATGAACGCGGCGCGACCGGTGGGCATGCGGATTTCGGCAAGGTTGCCGCGGCGGTCGAGCACGCCTTCTGCGAGAGCCCGCTTGGCGTCCAGCAGTCCGAGCATCCGGTGCTCGATGGTCTGTTCGCTCACCAGATTGATCACCGTTACCGGCCGCGCCTGATGCTTGCGCCAAGCACGTGCGATCCGCTGCTCCAGGCGGGCCGGATTCCAGGGCTGATCCAGGTTGACCACGGTGTCGGCGGCCTGCAGGTTGAGTCCCACGCCGCCCGACTCGGAGGAGAGGAACAGCCGGCATTCGGGATCCTCACGGAAACGGCGGATCTCGGCACGGCGCCGGGCCTGCGGCACGGACCCGGTGTGCCACGCGAACTCGACGCCGGCTGCAACGGCGTGCTCGCGCACCAGCTCCAGCATCCGCACCCACTCCGAGAAGATCAGGACCTTGCGTTGCGGATCGCTCAGCAGGTCCGGCAGCAGGCGCTCGATCTCATCCAGCTTGGGACACTCATGGCGTTCGCCGTCGAGGATGTAAGGCGTATCGCACACCATGCGCATGCATGCCAGGAACTTCTGCAGCCGTTCGTATTCCTCCTTGGTGAGCGGCCGGCGGTGCGCGCGAGCTGCCAGGCGTCGCGCGCTGAATTCGTAGTCCTCGTACACGGCGCGCTGGGTGTCGGTCATGGCAACGAAGAAGGTCTTCGTCATGCGGCTCGGGAGCTGGCTCTCCACCTCCTCCTTGCGCCGCCGCAGCATCACCGGGGCAATGCGGTCGGCAAGCTGTTCGAGGTTCTTGTAGTCCACGGGCCGCCCCTTGGAGTCCAACTCGTAGAACTCCCGGTTGAAGCGGAACAGCGGGCCGAGCAGCTCGGGATCCAGGAACTGGACGATGGAGTAGATCTCGTCGATCCGATTCTCCAGCGGGGTGCCGGTGAGGACGAAGGCATAGCGACTGCGCAATCGCTTGACCGCGCTCGCCGTCTTGGTCTGCCAGTTCTTTATTCGCTGCGCTTCATCCAGGATGACGATCTCCGGCTGCAGGAGGTCGAGAAGATCGTCGCAGTCGACCAGGATCTGCTCGTAGTTGCACAGCGTAAAGAAGGTTCGGCTGCGATACGCGGCGCGCCGCGCGAGGCGGTTCCCGGTTACCACACGCGTAGGCAACTCGGAGAACAGGGCGATCTGTTCTTCCCACTCCCCCTTGAGCGACGCCGGCGCCACTACCAGGACGCGCCCGGTGCCGCGCAGCTTGTGCAGCAGGGCGCACGCTGCTATCGCCTGCACGGTCTTGCCGAGGCCCATGTCGTCGGCCAGCAACGCGCGCTCCCGAAACGCCAGATGGAGCACCCCGTCGACCTGATAGGGCAGCAACGGCTGCTTGAGCAGGTCAAGGGCGGTGCTACCGGCGGTCAGGCCCTGCTTGAAGCGGTCGTACTCGCGCTGCCGCCTCCGCACCGCCCGGCGTTCGGCGACCCAGGCTTGCAACCGGCGCGAGACGCGCAGGGTGTCGCCGCGTGCCCGGGCTAGTTGCTCCAGCGCACGAAGGGCCCGTTGCGAACCTCGGCGCAGGTTGGCGAACAGCCGTTCTGCCTCCTGCACGAGGTCCGGCATGGTGCGCGCCAGCTCTGCGGGAATCGTCATGCGCACGGCGCGGCCGGCGCGCTCATCGAGAAAGATCTCGATGCGGTGGCTTGCATCTCCGGCGCGCGTACGGAGCGCACGGTTACGGGTAACGCGATGGAGCGCGCCCTCTACGTGTTTGCAACTACCCAGGCGGTTGACGCGGTAGTCGTGGCACTCACAGGAATTGACGGGCTCCCGCAGGGAGCGGATCTCGACCACGTAGCTGCTGCCGCTCGACGAGGTGACGCGGTAGTCGCCGAACGGTCCGATGTGTTCGTCGAGGGCGTGCACTTGTTCGATCTCGGTGCGGCCGCGCCACCGTCGGCGCTTGATCTCGTCTTCATCGGTCGAGATCCATCCGTGCAACGGGGGAGGTCCCTCGCGCGGCCGCCGCTTGCGCCCCGATTCGCCCCTCTTGCGTGTTTTGGTCATGGTGTAGTAGACGCCTCCGTGCGTCCGACGGCGTATCCTATCTGCGCTGCAGAGGCG
>JAKZWC010000258.1:0-2712 GCA_047515735.1 Spirochaetales bacterium
AATAAGCGAGCCAAAGAGACGTACTATGCTGGCTGATTTCTTTACCAGGCTGGTGAGGGAGAAGCCACTGGGTACTGCCAGCCAAGTGCCCAGAGTACGGGTATCAGTCATCGCTGCCTCCGGTTGCGGTCTCTGCGTAGCGCTCGAAGCGGAGTGAAGCCTCGTGCAACAACTCCGGGGTCATGCTCAGATAGACGGCCGTTCCTGCGATGTCGGTGTGGCCCAGGTAGGTGGCGAGGAATGGCAGCAAGCGTTGCACGTCCTTCCCTTCGCGGTACCAGGAAGTCAGCCGATGGACGGCGAACGAATGTCTCAGGTCGTGCAGGCGCGGCTGACGGCGGTCTCCAACCGGGCTCTGCAGCCCAGCCGCTTGGCGCACAGCGACGAACACTTGCTGCACGGTTCCGTGCATCAGCGGCGTGCGGTCGCGATTGGCAAGGAAAGGCGAATCGTCCGCTGCAGGGGCGAGGTACGGTGCACGCCGTGCGTCGTATTGCGCGAGCACCTCGGTGAGGTGCGACCCCAGCGGTACGAGCCGGCTCTTGTAGAACTTGGTCTCGCGCACGGTGAGCAACGCGCCCGACAGGTCGACGTCGGCGCGCGTGAGCCGGAGCGCCTCGCCGCCCCGCAAGCCGGCTCCGTACAGCAACAGCAGCAGCGCGCGGAACGTGTGCGCCTGCAACTGCACCGCTCGCTTGCGACAGCCATCCACGGCGTCGAACAGGCGGCGCAGTTCGTCACGCGAGTAGATGTACGCCGGTGCGGACGGGGGCTCCTTCGGTTCGTCCGCAGGCAACGGCGAGTGGGTCGCGTGGCCGCGGCTGATCGCATAGCGGTAGAAGCCGGCGAGCACCGTACGTTTGTTGGCCCGGTAGCGGGTGAGGAAGCCGTTGCCTGCGAGGAAGGCACGCGCCTGTTCGGTGCCTGCGGCGTCGCAGCCGACCTCGCCGCCGACGCTGCGGCAGTAGAGGTGCAGAATGCTGGCGCCGGACCTGAAGTGCGCACCCCGCGCTTGCCGCCAAGCGATGTATTGATCAACGACCTCAGCGAGCGTCATATCAGCCACTCCAGGTCGATGTCCGCCACTTGGCGCAGTCCGGCGAGATCGACCTTGGCGTATACCGCCGTTGTGGTCGGGCTGCGATGCCCGAGATGGTCTCCGATCTCCTTGAACGACAGCCCTTGGTCCAACAGGCGCTGCGCGCATGCGTGGCGTAGCGCGTGTGGTCCTCGGCGCTGTGAGACGACCCCCAGGCGGCGCAAGCGACGGCTGACGAGAGCCTGCACTCCGGCGGTAGCACGCGGGCGGAACGGGGCCCTGAGCGTGAGGAACAGGGCACGCTCGGCGCAGGGCGGGCGCACTTCTCGCAAGTAGCGCACCAGAGCATCCCCGACGCTACGGGACAACGGATACCGGTGCGTCCGCCCCGGCTTGGGACGGCGCACCCGGAGCGTCTCCTGCTCCCAATCGATATCTTCCAGGCGCAGGCCGCTCGCCTCACCGGCGCGCAAGCCGTACACCGCGAACAGCAGCACCACGGCGCGGTCACGCTTGTCCGCAGGGCGCTCACCCTCGGTCGTCCCGAGCAAGCGCTGGACATCCTCCCAGGCCAGCCCCGCGGGGACCGTCTCGCCTTGGTACATGCGCTCCGGCATGATTGCTGCGGCCAAGCCCGGCGCGCACCAGCCCCGCCCTTCGGCGTAGCGGAAGAATATGCGCAGGGCGTTTTGCGTAGCTGCAGATCGAAACCCGAGTACATCTGCCGCTGGCGCTCTGCTCGGCCACGAACCGATCCAGGTCCGCGATCGCAAGCGTGTGCAGTGGTCGATCCTGATCGCGGAACCGACTGAGGAACTCGTCCACTATCCAGCAGCGGCTGTGGATCGTGTGCTCGGACAAACCGCATTCCCGCCGCATCCAGTCGGCAAACGCCGCGACCTTCGGCACATGCTGATGGCGCGCAACAACCGGTGGCACCTCCAAGCGGCCCAGGAAGCGCAGCCACCGCGCCGCCCGCGCCACGAACACCGCTACGGCGGCCGGCTTGGCATGCTTGCCCGCCCGCCGCAGGCGTCGCAGCGCCCACTGCACGGCCGCAGCTTCGACCTGCGCAAGGTGGACCTTGCCGTTGCCCTCCCGCAAATCCAGCAAGCGCACGACCTCAACCTGATTGCCGGCAATCTTGCGCAGTCGAGCGTTTGGCTCCCAACTTGAGCCAGTGCCTGAGATAGCGCAGGCGGCTATCCGCAAGGGGCGCCGTCCGGTACTGCTCGACCGTGCCGACCGATCCGAAAAGCTGTTCGAACATGGTAGGACCTCCTGTCTGAAGGGATGATCCGACCATGATCGCACACGCGGGGCGGCCGATTATTATGTTGCGTCAATCAAGCGGGGAGTCCTTACTCCACAAGGAGAAACGTCTCGAACGCAACATAGCGAGCACCGCAACATATTACCTTCAAGACCCTTCCGTGCTGGAGTTCCAACGCCGCTTCCAGGACCAACTCCGCACCAACAACCTCAACTCTACGTTTGGGGTCGCTCGGATCCCTGCCGACTCCCAGTTCCGCGATCTGCTCGACAGCCATGACTATGAACCGCTGCTCGGCTGCTTCGGCGACTGGATAGGGCGCATGCAGTACACCAAATGGCTGCAGCACTACCAGTTCCTCGACGGTCGCTATCTCATCACCATGGACGGCTCCCAGTAC
>JAKZWC010000259.1:0-6532 GCA_047515735.1 Spirochaetales bacterium
TGATTACCCCCGGCGCCGTGGCACTGGGTGTCGGATCGGCGCTGGCGATCGGCGGACTGTTCGGTGTGCTGCCCCTGCTGCCGGCGCTGCGCGCCCCCATCGCCGAGGCCCTGCGCGAGTAGCACCCGAAATCTC
This sequence comes from Spirochaetales bacterium, assembly GCA_047515735.1. Taxonomy (GTDB): domain Bacteria; phylum Spirochaetota; class Spirochaetia; order SZUA-6; family Bin103; genus Bin103. The sequence goes on from JAKZWC010000259.1 coordinate 136, forward strand.
CGCGTACCGGCTCGCGGGCTCATCGCTCTGTTGTCAATCCCGTTTCTCATAGCTATGATCTTGGGGTGTACGAAGTAGCTTACAGCAAACAGGCGTTGAACGCTCTTCGGAAACTACCGCCCAACGAGGTACGACGAATCCGGGCCGGAATCGCCGACTACGCGGCCGAACCTGCGGTCCGTGCGTGTCATGTGAAGAAGCTCAAAGGGCGTGCTGGCCTGCGGCTTCGGGTCGGCAAATGGCGGGTTCTGTTCGAAGTGCAGGAGAATATCGTCGAGATCCTCGAGATCGGCTCGCGAGGAAGCATTTATGGATAGGAGAAGCATCCGATGCGGCAGCCGCAAGTAATCGCTACCCCCGGTGGGGAACGTATGGTTGTTATTCCCCTTGCGGATTACGAACAACTCTGCCAGGCCGCGGAGGACTTGGACGACATCCGCGCCTACGACACCGCGAAGCAACGGCTTGCCGCGGGCCAGGATGAGTTCATTCCGGCCGAATTCGCCGAACGTATCCTCGACGGCGAGAGCCCGCTTCGCGTGTGGCGCGAGTATCGCGGAATCAGCGTCAAGGAACTGGCCGCGCGAGCGGCAATCAGCGCCGCCTACCTGTCGCAGATCGAAGGCGGCAGCCGGAACGGTTCTCTCGCGACCATGAAGGCATTGGCAACGGCCCTGTCCTTGGAGCTCGACGACCTGATCTAGCCCGCCTACTGCGAGGACTCCCAGTCGCGGAGGATGGCGTGGGCGGCGTTGTGGCCGGGGGCTCCGGTGACCTCGCCGCCGGGGTGGGTGCCGGCGCCGCACAGGTAGAGGCCGGCGACCGGGGTGCGGTAGCCGGACAGCAGGCGGTTCGGGCGGTTGGCCAGGATCTGCGCCGAGGTGATGTCCAGGTGGCGGATGTTGCCGTCGGTCAGCGCGACGCGCTGCTCCAGTTCCTGCGGGGTGAACAGCGCCCAGTCGCGCACCGATTCGCGGAATCCCGGCGCGTACTGGTCGATCACGTCGATGATCCGGTTGCCGGTCTGCTCGCGCAGCTCGTCCCAGGTCCCCTGCCGCGGGCGCACCGGGGCGTAGAGCACCCACACCGACAGCACGTGCTTGCCCTCCGGCACCAGCGACCGGTCGAGCACGGAGGGGATCTGGATGTGCATCACCGGGGCCGAGGAGGGGCGGCCGGCGCGGGCGTCGTCGCCGCTGCGGACAAAGTAGTCCACGGAGGGACAGATTCGTATCTGGACCAGCAGCTTCTCGTCGTAGCGGCTGCCCAGGTAGCGGGTGAAATCGGGCAGCGTGTCGAGCGCGGCGTGAAACTTCAGGTAGGAGACCTCGCTCTTGAGCCGGCGCACGCCCGCCGCCAGGCCGGGCGCCAGCTCGCCGGCGCCGATCAACGACAGGAAGGTGCGCTTGGGGTCGGCGCCGGAAACGACGGTGTCGCACTCGATCCGCTCCCCGTCCGCGAGTTCGACGCCGGCCGCGCGGCCGCCGCGCAGCAGGATGCGCGCCACCGGCGTGCCGGTACGGATCTCCGCGCCGGCAGCCCGCGCCGCCCGCGCCAGCGCCCCGGTGATGGCGCCCATGCCGCCGTGCGGGATGCCGAGATCGGCGGGATCGGTGAACAGGTCGCAGTCGAAGTAGGCCACCGCCAGGATCGAGCCGGGCGCGCGCGGATCGCAGGCATCCTGGGCGTCGATGAACGCCGCCCGCACCTCCGGCGAAGCGAAGTGCTCCTCCACCAGGTCGCGCATGTTGCCGGTCAGCATCCGCTCCCACACCGCCTCGTCGGCGCTGCCCCGCACCTGCGCGCTGACCTCCGCCATGGTGGGAGGATCGGTCAGGAAGTAGCGGTACAGGATTCCCGCGGCGCGGTCCATGAATTCCCGGTAGCGGCGGTACCCCGCCACGTCGCCGGGCGCCAGCCGTGCGATCTCCGCCTCACTGTCGGCGGCGTGGTGCCAGCGCAGCAGGTAGTTGCCGCCGGGAAAGGGCTGGAAGCGGTAGGGATCGACCGGATGGATGACGAGGCCGTGGTGTCTGAGCTGCAGCTCGTCGATCACCTTGCGCTGCAGCAGGTGGCAGATGTAGGAGCAGGAGGAGACGCGGAAGCCGGGGAACAGCTCCTCGGTAATGCAGGCTCCGCCGACGAAGTCGCGCCGCTCCAGCACCAGCACGGCGGCGCCGGCGCGGGCCAGGTAGGTGGCGGCCACCAGGCCGTTGTGGCCGCCGCCCAGGACGATCACCGAACGTGGCACGGCCGGGTTACTCCCGCAGTCCGGCGCGGATGCGTTGCGCGAGGGCGGCCAGTGCCGCCGGATCCGACGGCTCGCCGGCGCGGATCGTAAGCAGCCCGTCGCCAGCGGCGCGCGGCTGCAGATGCAGGTGCACGTGCATCAACTCCTGCCCGGCCGCGGCCCCGTCCGCCAGGTAGAGGCTGACGGCGTCCGGGGACAACGTGCGGTAGAGGGCGCCGGCGAGCCGTTGCGCGGCCTGCATCAGGGCCGCCCCGAGGGCCGGCGGCAGGTCGGCCAGGCCCGCGTAGTGGGCGCGCGGAACCACCAGCAGGTGCCCCGGCTGCGGCTGGCGCAGATCCATGAACGCCACCACCTCCGGACTCTCCAGCACGCCGGCCGAAGGCAGCTCGCCGGCCACGATTCGACAAATTAGACAGTCAGTATGACTCATCGTCCTGCCGATAATTATATTGGAAGAGCTCCGATGAGCTCCATCTCTCTCACCGATAAATTTCGGCCCTTCGTCGACACCCGCACCGGGGCTGGCATACTGGCGCGCATCACCCGCATGGCGCTGCATTTCCGCGTGCGCCTGCTGCTCGGGGTGCTGGCCACCGTAGCCGCGGCGTTCGTGCAGCTCCTGCTCCCGCGCTTCATGGGTCAGGCCGTGGACCGCATCAACGACCTGCTGGTCGCCGGCTCCCAGTGGACCGCGGCGACGCGCCATCAGCTCCTGGCGGCGGCGCTCGCACTGCTCGCGGTCAGCGTCTTCCGCGGGGTGTTCATGGCCATCTACATGCAGCAGGGCGAGTCGCTCGGCCAGCACCTCGGCTATTCGTTGCGCCTGGCCTACTACGAGAAGCTGCAGCGGCTCAGCTTCAGCTACCACGACCGCGTTCACACCGGCGACCTGATGACTCGCGGCATGCTGGACGTGGAAGGGGTGCGCATGTTCGTAACCCAAGGGCTGCTGCGCACCTTCTACCTCGCGGTGCTGATCGGCTTCGGCGCCTACCTGCTCATCCTCACCGATCCGCTGATGGCGCTGGTGGCCTTGAGCTTCGTGCCGATCGTGGGCTGGCGCGCCATCGTGTCGCGGCTGCAACTGCGCGAGACCTGGTATCAGCTGCAGAAGCGGATGTCGATCCTGACCCGGGTGATGGACGAGAACCTGCACGGAATCCGCGTGGTACGCGCCTTCACCTCGCAGGACTACGAGATGAACAAGTTCGACCGCGCTTCGCGCCGCGCCATGGTGCTGGCGCGCAAGCGGATCAAGATCCGGGTGCAGAACACCACCGTGATGACCCTCACCTACTACGCCTCCATGTGTCTGGTGCTGCTGGTGGGCGGTCTCAAGGTGATGAACGGTGAGGCGACCGTGGGCCGCCTCACCGAGTTCCTCGCCTTCATGACCATTCTGCAACTGCCGGTGCGCCAGCTCGGCATGATGGTCAACGCCTTCGCGCGCGCTTCCTCCTCCGGCCAGCGCCTGTTCGAGGTGCTGGATCAGGAGCCCGACGTCGCTGACAAGCCCGGCGCTCCGCCGCTGGCGCTGACCCGCGGCGTGCTGCGCTTCGCCGATGTTTCCTTCTCCTACCGCACCGAGGACGGCGACGCGGTGGCGCTGCAGGGCGTGTCGTTCTCTGTGGGACCGGGCCAGACTCTCGGCATCGTCGGCCCGCCGGGGGCGGGCAAGTCCACCATCGCCCACCTGGTGCCGCGCTTCTACGACGTCAGCGGCGGGCGCATCACCATCGACGACCAGGATGTCCGTGACATCACCCTGGACTCGTTGCGCAGCGCCGTCGGGGTGATCCAGCAGGACACCTTCGTGTTCACCGCCGCCCTGGAGAAGAACGTCGCCTACGGCGATCCCTGGGCCGAGCGCGAGCGCATCGCGCACGCCACCTCATCGGCGCAACTCGACACCTACGTGCGCAGCCTGCCGCTCGGTTACGACACCCTGGTGGGCGAGCGCGGCGTATCGCTCTCGGGCGGCCAGCGCCAGCGCCTGTCGATCGCCCGCAGCGTGATGCTGCGGCCGCCCATCATGATCTTCGACGACTCCACCGCGGCCATCGACGCCGGCACCGAGCAGCGCATTCGCGCGTCGTTGCGCGAGGTGACGCGCCAGTGCGCGACCATCATCGTCGCCCATCGGCTGAGCTCGCTGATGCACGCACACGAGATTCTGTTCCTCGATCATGGCCGCGTGGTGGAGCGCGGCAGCCATGAGGAGCTGCTGGCGCAGGGCGGCCGCTACGCGGCGCTCTACGAGCTGCAGGCGCGCCGTCCGTCCGACGGCGCAGGCACCGACGCGGGGCCGGCGGGGGCGGCCCCGGCCGGAGCCGAATCGCCGGCGGCCAACGGATCGCCAACGGCAGCCGAGGTCCGGACCGCCGGCACTGCCCCTGCGCCGGCGGCCGCAACGGCTGCCACCGCCAACGGCGCCGGAGCGGGAGGGCGCTCGTGAGCAGCCCCAGCGCCGCCCCCGCCGAGCAGGTCTATCTGGCGCGCCACCGGCGCAAGGAAGGTGCCCCGCCGCTGGCCGCGGCCGGCGCCAAGGGGAACCGCGAGGAACAGATGTTCGGCCAGGCCTTCAACGGCGACGTGATGCGGCGCTTCCTGGCATTCGTGCGCCCCTACCGCACTCCGCTGTGGCTCTCCCTGGCGGCGGTGCTGGGGTTCACCTTCACCCAGATGGCGATCCCCCTCATCATTCGCGTCGTCATCGACGGTGCGCTGCTGGCGGGAGCCGCCTCCACCGGGCGCCGCCTGTTGTTTGGGGCCTGTGCCGTGTTCGCCGCCCTGGTCGCGGTCAACTACGTGGCCAACCTGATTCAGGAAGCGGTGGTGGCACGGGTGGCCGAGCAGGTGCTGTTCGACCTGCGTCGCGCGATGTACGCGCATCTGCAGCGCGTCGCGCTGGCGTTCATGGACCGCACCGAGGTGGGGCGCCTGATGGCGCGGCTGCAGGGCGACGTCTACGCCCTGCAGGAATTCCTGGAATCCACCGTGTTCGCGGTCGGCGACCTGGTGCTGCTGGTCGGCATCATCGTGATCCTGCTGCTGATGAATCTGCCGCTGGGGCTGATGACCCTGGCGGTCGTGCCGGCGCTGCTGATCGTGCGCGCCCTCTGGCTGCCGCACGCGCGGCGCGCGTTCGTCCGCGCCCGGCAGACCAGCGCCAACGCCAACGGCGCACTCGCGGAAAGCATCAACGGGGTGCGGTTGATTCAGGAGATGGGCCGCCAGCGGGTCAACTTCGACATGTACGAGGAGCAGGTGTTCGACACCATGCGCACCCAGATCCGGGCTTCGCGCTTCTCCATGATCATGCTGCCCACGGTCGACACCCTGTCCGGCCTGGCCATCGGCCTGGTCGTGGTCGTGGGCGGCGCGCTGACCCTGGGCGGCACCATCGAGCTGGGGGTGATGATCGCGTTCTTCTTCTACGTGCAGCGCTTCTTCGCGCCGATCCGCTCGGTCACCATGCAGTACAGCATCATGCAGCGCGCCATGGCCTCCGGCCAGCGCATCTTCGAGGTGCTGGACGTGCCGGTGCAGATCGAGGATCGCCCCGACGCGCGCGATCCTGGGGCGATCGACGGTTCGGTGGAGTTCCGCAACGTCACCTTCGGCTACGTCGAGGGGCAGCCGATCCTGCACGACATATCGTTCCGGGTGGAGCCGGGCGAGACGGTGGCACTGGTGGGCCCCACCGGCTCGGGCAAGACCAGCATCACGGCCCTGGCGCACCGCTTCTACGACGTGTGGCAGGGCCAGATCCTGGTGGGCGGCCACGACGTGCGCGACGTCACCCAGGCGTCCCTGGGGCGCCACATCGGCATGGTGCTGCAGGAACCCTACCTGTTCACCGGCACCATCGCCGAGAACATCCGCTATGCCGCCAAGGACGCCACCAAGGAAGATGTCGAGCGCGCCGCGGTCGCGGTGGGAGCCCACCAGTTCATCACCCGTCTGCCGCAGGGCTACAACACCTTGCTGGAGCAGCGCGGCAGCAACCTGTCCTTGGGGCAGCGTCAGCTCATCAGTTTCGCCCGCGCCATCGTCGCCGACACCCGCATCCTGGTGCTCGACGAGGCCACCGCCAACATCGACAGCTACACCGAGATGCAGATCCAGCGCGCCCTGGGCGGGCTG
>JAKZWC010000260.1:0-2951 GCA_047515735.1 Spirochaetales bacterium
TTGCTAAATCATTGTCGATGTCGAACTTCCAAGTCCCGAGAAACACGTCGCCTCGATCGAAGCGAGACATACCACAAGTCCTCTCATGAGAATAACCGTAGTGTCGTCGTGGTCTTGGGGCAAGTAGGCGCACTGCCGCACCAGAACCACACGAACCGAAGTTGGTGCCTGACGCGAAGCGGGGTCGTCATCGGTGACTCGAGCCTGATCATGAAGTAGACGATGAAAGCTATCTGGTGGCTGATGGCAACGACTACATGGTGGTGGCCCCGGCGGGCAGCCAGACGTCGGTAGCGGGCCGACAGGTAGCTGCGCGTAACCCGCGGTTACCCTGGCTCCGCTCTTGCGCCATCGATCCAGGATTTCGGCCGCGCGTCAAGACGTGGAAGCCGCCGCCTTTACCACACGGTTGATGGCGAAACAGTTCCCATGCGTAGGGTGAATTAAGATGAAAATTATTAATTAAGCTTAATTCACGTGTAATTGGAGGGCTCGGTATCGATTCCCTGATGAACGCTTTGACGGGAACACCGTCACCGGCTATAGTCAAGATGTCGGCGCGAGGTCTATCGATGCATCTGGAAGGCGAGCATACTTTCTCCGCGAGTCATGGAAATGTCTGGGAGTTGCTGAACGATGCCGGTGTGTTGGCCCGCATCACGCCCGGGCTGGACGAGCTGCAAGCCCAGGGGGAGGACATCTACCGCGCGCTGTTCGCCATCAAGATGGGGCCGATCAACAGCACCTTCAGCGGCACGCTGCGGGTGGTGGATCGGGTGGCGCCGGAGCGCTTCGGGCTGCTGATCGACATCGCCGGCAAGGCGGGTACGGTAGCCGCGGAGGCCACCGTCACCGCGGTACCCGTGGCGGGCACCGATCCGGGGCAGACCCGGGTTACCTTCACCGCGGACGCCAAGCTCACCGGGTTGCTGGTGCGCATGGGGCAGCGCGTCCTCAGCGGTGTCGGCCGCCTGCTCACCAAGCAGTTTTTTCAAGCACTGGAGCGAGAACTTCAAGGCGTCACGCCACTACCGGCGACGCCACTACCGGAGGGGGATTCATGAGCGTGTCAATCAGCGTCACCGTAAACGGCCGGCTGTACCAGGAAGAGGTGGAGCCGCGGCTGTTGCTGGTGGACTTCCTGCGCGACGTCCTGGAGCTGACGGGAACCCACGTCGGCTGCGACACCAGCAGCTGCGGCGCCTGCACCATCGTGGTCAACGACAAGGCGGTGAAGAGTTGCACCTTGCTGGCGGTGCAGGCGGACGGCGCCGACGTCACTACCATCGAGGGGTTGGCAAGCAACGGCGAGCTGCACCCGCTGCAGCAGGGGTTCCACGAGGAGCACGGCCTGCAGTGCGGTTTCTGCACGCCCGGTATGATCATGGCCGCCTGGCAGCTCCTGGAGCGCAACCCCGATCCCAGCGACGCGGAGATCCGCCACGCCCTGGAGGGCAACTTCTGCCGCTGCACGGGGTATGAGAACATCGTCCGGTCGGTGCGCCACGCGGCCGCCGGCAAGGCGTAGGGGAGGAACGGGAGATGGCTAATTACATCGGCCAAGCGGTCAAGCGGGTCGAGGACCGGCGCTTCATCACCGGCAAGGCGCGCTACACCGACGACATCAAGCTGCGGGGAATGACCTACGCCGCCATCGTGCGCAGCCCGCACGCCCACGCCACCATCAACAGTGTGGACACCTCCGCGGCGCTGGCTGCTGCGGGCGTGGTGGCCGCATACGTGGGCCAGGATCTGGAAGCGGCCGGGGTCGGCGGCCTGCCGTGCGGCTGGCAGGTGGACTTCAAGAACGGTGACACCATGAAGGAGCCGCCGCATCCGGTGCTGGCCGTGGGCAAGGCACGCCACGTCGGCGACCCGGTGGCCATCGTGATCGCCGAGACCAGGGATCAGGCAAAGGATGCCGCCGAACTGGTCGAGGTGGACTACGGGGTCCTGCCGGCGGCCGTCGGCATGGTGGCCGCCACTGGCGACGCGGCTCCGCTGGTGCACGATGACGTGTCGCGCAACGTCCCCTTCGACTGGGGCCTCGGCGACCAGGAAGCCGCCGAGGCGGCTCTGGCAGGCGCCGCCCACGTCACCACACTGGAGATCACCAACCAGCGGCTGATCACCAACGCCATCGAGCCGCGCTGCGCCATCGGCGACTACGACGCGGCGCGCGATCACTACACTCTGTACACCTCATCCCAGAACCCGCACGTGATTCGCCTGCTGCTGACCGCCTTCGTGCTGGGCCTGCCCGAGCACAAGGTGCGGGTGATCTCGCCGGACGTCGGCGGCGGCTTCGGCAGCAAGATCTTCCACTACGCCGAAGAGGTGCTGGCGATCTGGTGCTCGCGCCAGATCGGCCGCCCGGTGAAGTGGACCGCCGAACGCAGCGAGAGCTTCGTGTCGGATGCGCAGGGCCGCGATCACGTGACTACGGCGCAGCTCGGACTGGACGCCGACGGCCGCTTCGTCGGCCTGCGCGTGTCCACCCACGCCAACATGGGCGCCTATCTCTCGACCTTCTCGACCTGCGTGCCGACCTACCTCTACGGCACCCTGTTGCAGGGGCTGTACACCACGCCGGCGATCTACGTGGACGTGACCGCGGTGTTTACCAACACCGTGCCGGTCGACGCCCTGCGCGGCGCGGGTCGCCCCGAAGCCACCTACCTGCTGGAACGGCTGGTGGACACCGCCGCCCATGAGCTGGGGATCGATCCCACCGAGCTGCGCAGCAAGAACTTCATTCCGCCGTTCGACGGCGTGGAGCAGCCCGGCTACCAGACCCAGGTCGCTCTCCAGTACGACAGCGGCAACTACCAGGGCGTGCTGGACCGGGCCCTGGAGATGGTCGGCTACGAGGACTTTCGCCGCGAGCAGGAGGCGGCGCGCGCCGCGGGCCGCTACCTCGGCATCGGCTTGTCCACCTACATCGAGGCGTG
>JAKZWC010000261.1:0-3535 GCA_047515735.1 Spirochaetales bacterium
ACCAGTGGGGACAGACCCTGGAGCAGGGTACCGAGGCCGAGCGGTTGCGGGCCGCCTATGCCCTGGCCAGCCGCGGCGCGGCAGCGGTGCCGTGCCTGGTGGCGGTGCTGCGGCGCCAGGCGGCAGCGCTGCGACAGCGCAACCTGGAAGCCGACCACACCAACCCCAGCCAGCTCGACGCCGTGTTCGGGCTCTCCGCCGTCGGCGCGCCCGCGGTGCCGGCGGCCGCGGCCCTGCCCGACGACGAGGCGTGGTGGGTGCGGGCGGCCGCGGCCGATGTGCTCGGCGACATGGGTGAGACCGCGCGAGCGACCGTGCCGCAGCTTACCGGCGCCCTGAGCGACGAATCGGTCTGGGTGCGGCGCAATGCCGTCGAGGCACTCGGTTACCTGGGCCGCGCCGCGTCGACTGCAGTTCCCGCGCTCGGCCGCTGCCTGTCCGACGCCGACAGTCGCGTGCGCCACAACGCCGCCCTGACGCTGGCCAGGCTGGGCCCCGCCGCGGCCGCCGCCATCCCCGCCCTGCGCCGCACCACGGCCGACGCTGAGCCCTACACCCGCGCCAACGCCGCAGTAGCCCTGGAACGCATCGGCGTGTGAACTGAATGGCTGCACCGTTCGGCGCGATGGTGATCCACCGCGCTGCGCGGCGGTCAGGTCGGCAAGCCGGACAGCGCGCACAGTAGCCTGCGGTGGCGAAGCTGCTATGAGCTGACGCGAGAGGTTGCGGTCTTCCGGATGGGAGTGACTCCGAAGTCCCAGAGCGATGCTTGGTGCGTCAGGTAGCGGCGCGTCGCGGCGTCGACCTCTTCCACAATGTCGTCGCCATAGTAGGCGAGTGCTTTGACGGCATCGATCGGCGGGAATTCGTTGCCATATAGAGCCACGGCGGCACCAAGCCCGTCCTGCAGCGGGACGCCGGCACGCAAGATCGCCGCCAGATCCAGGTAGTCGCGCGCCGCAACACGCTGCTGCAGCACCTTCAGCTTGGTGCCGAACAGATCGAGCAGCGAAGCGACCGCCAGCACACCGTCAGCGGTCTGATCCGGATCTCCCACTCGCCCGAAACCGATGTTACCGAAGAACGACACTTTCACCGGATCGGGAGGGTTCACCGAGATGGTGAATGCCGTGGGCTCGCGCTGCAGAACCTCGGCATCCGCTATGAACGGGATCTTGTAGAGTGCGCCGAAGTCGAGTGCGTGGGACGAGAAAAAGTCGAAATCGACCGACGAGCGGTGTCCGAGCCGCAGCGCCAGCGCGGTTCCGCCGTACAGGACGTAGCTGTCCGGGATATCGACGAGGGCCGGCCACAGTTCGCGCTGCGCCTGTGGGAGGATGTCGAGTATTGGTTCAAGCACCGTTACGAGGGCAGGCGCCGCGCCGGCAGGTCAGGTACCGGTTCTCGGCCCAGCCGCAGATGCCAGAACCCCCACGAACGGTGATTGAACACACCGACCGGAGGATCGTCGAGCACGCGCAGCAGGTCGTCGCCGGACGCCACCGACACCAACCAGCGCACATCATCCGCCGTGCCGAGCGTCATCAGCTGCGCCAGCAACAGCCGGCCATCGTGGAGAGTACGCTCGGGAGGCTGCCACCAGACATACTTCTTCGCCATGTACCTGGCACGGTGGTCGGCCTGCAGCCGGCACTCAAGATCCGCAAGGGCGGTCGCAGACATCTTCTTGGGAACCGTGGCACGGCGCCGGGGCGCAGTCAAGTCGAACGCGGGCCAGTGGGCGCCAGTGGCTTGCCCGCATCGTTCGCTCTAGCGCCGGTAGGGGTCGGCGGCGTCGCGCAGGCCGTCGCCGAGGAAGTTGAAGCACAGCACTACGATCACCACGAACAGGCCGGGGATCAGCAGCCAGGGATGCAGCGAGATGGTGCGCACGTTCTGCGCCTGCTGCAGCATCACCCCCCAGCTCACCACCGGCGCGCGCAGGCCAATGCCGATGAAGCTCAGGGCGGTCTCGCCCAGGATCATGTACGGGATGGCCAGCGTCAGGCTGACGATCAGGTAACTCATGAAGCCGGGCAGCAGGTGGCGCAGGATGATCGTCATCGGGGTGGCGCCGCCGATGGCGGCCGCCGTCACGTAGTCCTCGGTGCGCAGTTGCAGCAGCTTGCCGCGCACCACCCGCGCCAGCATGTCGCGCCCCAGGCTGTCGGTGCCGAACGGGAACAGCACCCCCGGTTCGTCGACGCCCAGCAGGTGCAGGCGGGCCGGGATCAGCCCCAACAGCGGGTATTCGTAGCCGGCCGCGAACAACCTGATCGGATAGATCTGCTGCTGGTCGACGGTGAACACCTTGGCGCGCGTCACCGGGTCGCGCGTTACCTGCAGGCCGTATACGAACGGTGCGCGCAGACTGCCGTCGTGTACCACCCGTACCCGGGTCGGCGGCGCATACAGGTGCTCCGGGTAGCGCAGGTCGCGGCCCGACACCGAGAAGAAATCGGCGAAGATGGCCAGCAGGTAGATCACGGCCAGGACGACACCGCCGATCAGCGCCAGCCGGTGGCGCAAGAAGCTGCGCCGCATGAGGGTCCAGCTCGAGGCGACGAAGTAGCGCTCGTCGAGCTGCTGGGCGCCGGCGGCTGCCTCTTCCTGCCGGCAGCAGCAGATCGGAGATCAGCGTGCCGACCAGGATGAGCGCGCCGAGCAGCATCACGATGCCGCCGGCCAGGTACATATCCTGCCCTCTGAGCGCCTCCAGCAGCAGCGGGCCGATGGTGGGCAGGCTCAGCACGATGGCGGTCAGCGTCTCGCCGGAGATGATCGCCGGCAGCAGCCCGCCGACCGAGCTGATGATCGGGTTGAGCGCCACCCGCACCGGGTACTTGAACAGAATGGCGCGCTCCTGCATGCCCTTGGAGCGGGCGGTGATCACGTACTGCTTGCTCAGTTCGTCGAGCAGCGAGCCGCGCAGAATGCGGATCACCTCCGCGGTGCCGGCGGTGCCGATCACGATGAACGGGATCGGCAGATGTTTGATCCGGTCGACTACCCTGCCGAAGCTCCACGCCGCCGCCAGGTACTCGCGCGAGAACAGCCCGCCGGGACTCCATCCGAAGCAGGTGAATGCGAGGTACATCAGGATCAGTGCGAGCAGGAAATTGGGCGTGGCCAGCCGCCTGAGCTCGGCGCTGGCGTCCACTCAAAGGACGCCGGCGAGGCCCGCCGAGCGGGAGAGTTGCAGCGTATGCCGTCACCGGCGAGCACAGCCAGGGAGAGCGATCTTGGTGATGCTTCGTGTTCCCCACCTGTGCTACACTGCATACAGGGAGGCGAGCATGGCCAAGACTGCAATGATACGAGCTCGAGTGGAGCCGGAGTTGAAACAAGAGGCCGAGAAGGTGTTCGCCAAGTTGGGGCTGACCGCAACCGAGGCGATCAGGCTGTTCTACAGGCAGACGGCACTGCACAATGGGCTACCGTTCGAGTTGAGGATACCGAACGAGGAGACGCTCGCGGCTGTCCGTCAGGTGCGTTCCGGAACCAGGCTCAGCACCTACTCCAGTGTCGAGGAGAT
>JAKZWC010000262.1:0-8270 GCA_047515735.1 Spirochaetales bacterium
GGCGGATATGCGGTCTGATCGATTCCATCCGCGACCAATGCCCATCAATGTCCGGTGGCGATGAGGATCTGACGAAAAGGATTGATCGCGTTCTCGTTACTCTTACGAGCCTGGGCGTCACGGAAGCGGCCGTCCTCGAACAGAACTTGGCGAAGGCGAATGCGTAGGGAAGGTCAGAGGGTGCGTTGTTCGAGCCAGTCGAGGGTGGCTTCGATGCCGAAGCCGGGGGCGTCGCTGGGGATGAGGTAGCCGTCGCGGATCACGGGGGTGCCGGGCACGTACACCATCTCTTCGAGCGGCACCCCCGGCGGCGAGACGCCTTCGGAGCGCTCGCCCCATTGCACGGACGGCATGGCGTACGAGAGGTGCTGGCCGAACGGGGTGTTCATCCCGCCGTGGGCGATCACGGAAAGGCCGGCGGCGTCGGCCAGGTGGCAGATCCGCAGCGCGTTGCTCATGCCCCCGCACCACTGCAGGTCGGGCTGCAGGATATCCACCAGCCGCCGCTCCACCGCGCTCGCGAAGCTGCCCATGCCGTACCAGTGCTCACCCGAGGCCAGGGTCGTTCCGGGCAGCCGCCGGCGTACCGCCGCGTAGCCCTCCAGGTCGTCCGCCGGCAGAAAATCCTCCAGCCACTTGATGCGGTAGGGTCGCAGCATCTCGCCCAGCCGCACGGCGTACTCGACGTCCAGCCCCAACCAGGCGTCCACCGCCAACTCCACCTCGTCGCCGACCAGCTCGCGGGCGCGCGCCACCCGCTCCTCGGTGCGGCGCAGTCCGGCGAGGCCCTGTGCCGGTCCCTCGGTGAGAAAGATCTTCACGGCGCGGAAGCCGAGCTCCAGGAACCACTCCAGGCTGTGCTCCATGCCGTAAGTCAGGACGGTGTTGCTGGCATAGCAGAAAATGCGTTCCTTCTGCGGTCCGCCGAGCAGCTCGTACACCGGTCGCCGCAGCAGCTTGCCCTTGAGATCCCACAGTGCCAGGTCGATGGCGCTCATGGCGTAACTGGTGAGGCCGGCGGTGCCGAACGGGGCCGCCGCGCGCCGCATCAGGTCCCACGTCTTCTCGGTAGCCGTGACCGGTTGCCCTACCAATAGAGGGGCGAAGTGGTCGTTGATGATCGCCGCCACCGGCGTGCCGTGCAGCGTCAGGCCGAGGCCCCAGGTGCCGTCGTCCGCCGTCGCCACGCACGCCACCCGCGACCACTCGGACCCGGCGCCGCGACTCGCCTCGGGATAGCGGTCCAGTGGCCGGTGGAAGTGGCTCTGCGCGCCGGCCGGCACCCGCGGCGGCGTCGTCGGACTCGGCGCCAGCTCGACGCAGGCGGCGCGGATCTGCTTGATGCGCACGGGCGGCCGGCTATTCCTCGGGCGGACCGGCGGTCGTGAACGCCTCCAGGAAGCCGTTCACCATCCACACGAACAGCAGGAACGGGTAGTCGGAGCCGGAGGAGGTCGCCGGGTAGCTGTTCCCCTGCCGGGCGAACACCTGCAGCGTATGGCTGGCGCCGGCCTCGGTGTTCAAGGTCAGCTCCAGCACCTCGCCGCCGGCTGCCGGCGGTCCTTCGGCGAAGCGGAAGGTGCTGAGGTTGGCGAGGCGCTGCAGCGACTCGTTGACCTTGGCCGTGTCCCACGCCGCGCCCGCGGCCGTCACCCAGTCGGGGGGCGCGTCCTCCTGCAACGACGGACGCTTGCGCAGCACCAGCTCCTCCCCGGGACTGCGCGCCACGATCTCTCCCACCGTCGCCACGTCCACGGTCAGCACCAGCTTGTCGCGCAGGACGTCGCCCACCACGGGGAAGTAGTTGCCCAGGTTGCCGTCCGCCTGATACACGCGGCGGTCGCCCTCCAGCTTGACGTAGGTGTGCTGGTAGGTGCGCGCCTCCTTGCCGATCTCGATGGTGCGCAGCACCTTGCCGCCCTGGTAGGCGGTGACGCGCAGCGCGGAGTCGGGATCCAGCTCGAAGCGGCTGTAGGCGGCGTGCTCCGACACCAGGTCGGTCACCCGGATTGCCGCCAGCATCCCCACCATGGTGTCCACCTGCTGTGCGGCGGCCGGGAAATCCTCCGGCTCCACCACCCAGCCGTCGCCCTCGCGCCGCACCGACATGCCGCGCCCGCCCTTGGCCACCTCGACCCGGTCCACGTCCGCCACCACCAGTTCGGGAAGCTGCGGCAGGTCGTAGAGCAGCCGGTCGCGATTGCGCAGCCCCAGGTAAAGCAGCAACCCGACGATGATCAGCGCCGGCAGCAGGTAGCGGGTCAGCAGCCGCTCCAGGGTCAGCACGACGCACCTCCGCCGGCGGCGCTGCCGCCCTTACCTGCTCCGCCCTTGGCACCCCCGCGTGCAGAGATTCCCCCGGCGCCTCGGCCGCCGTCGACAGCGGCAGCGCTCGACTCGGACGGCGCCGCGGCGCTGCCGTACTGCAGGCGGATGCGGTGCCGGCGCATCCCGCCGAGCACCCACACCACCACGCCCGCCAGCACCAACAGCGCCGGCAGGCCGGCCACGGCGAAAGTCTTGACGGCGGTACGTCGCGGCGGCTCGATCTCGCGCAACGGGCGCACCCGGCGGCCCTTGGTGCGCATCAGCGCGCGGTCCTCGCGGCCGTTCATGGCATCGATCAGGTTGAGCAGCAACAGGGAATTCGGGTTGCGCCCCTGGACGTCGATGAAACCGCTGCCCAGGATCGCGGAGGTGCCCACCACGAACAACCTGCCTTCCCCCTCGGGGGTGAAGCTCTGCTCGGCCTGCAGTTCCTCGGCCGAGATAATCGGCTGCGCTTCTTCGTCGTCATCCTGTGACGAAGGCTCGGCGCGCGGCCGCTCGGGAATCTCGCGCTCGGCGAAGTAGCTGGTAAAGGTGCCTTGGGCCAGGATCGCGAGGGGGAACGAAGCCCGCAGGTCTTCCCCCGGCGGCTGCGCGCCCATCAGGTCGATCCGTTCCGCCATCTCCCACGCGCTGGGCGAGGTGCGCAACGCCTCGGTGTAGGTAACCCCCGCCTGCAGGTTCTCGCTCACCAGTTCCAGCGGCGAGATGTTGAGCATGATCAGCTCCTCCAGATTGGTGAGAAACGGCAGCTCCTGATCGATCTCGTCTTCCTTCAACAGCGGCGCGAAGTAGATCTCGCTCTCCGAGTAGCCGCCGCGCGGCGACGGCTGGCGTTGCACGAAGGCCTGCTCGTCGAGCACGTAGGACTGCTTGAGCCGGATGCCGTAGTGCTCCAGCATCGCCTCCAGGCCGGTCTCCCGCGGCAGGTGGAAGGCGCCGCCGCCGCCGAAACCGCCGCCCTGGCTCACGTAGATGCTGTGGGAATCGAGGAACAGCATCAGCGATCCGCCACGCAGCAGGAACTGGTCGATCTGAAACAGCGCCCACTCGTTGAGCGGCTCCTGCGGCCCGACCACCAGCATGCTGCGCAGGCCCTCCGGCACCAGCCGGTCCTCCAGCAGCAGGCCGCGGTAGGTGTACTCGGACGACACCAGTTGGAACAGGTTGGAAAGCTCCGCCTCCACCATGTCGGTCGGGGTGGTGGCGTTGGCGCGCCCGCGGTAGGGCGGCGTCTCGAAGTCGGCCAGGTAGCCCATCTCCTCCTGGGTGCCGAGCAGGTTCTTCAGGGTGTCGTCCAGGGAGCGGCGGATGGTCTCCAGGTCGGCGAGCTGGTAGCCCATGACGCTGCCCTGCAGCAGGTTCATGGTGATGGT
Source organism: Spirochaetales bacterium (assembly GCA_047515735.1). Taxonomy (GTDB): domain Bacteria; phylum Spirochaetota; class Spirochaetia; order SZUA-6; family Bin103; genus Bin103. Next base: position 3,705 of record JAKZWC010000262.1, read on the forward strand.
GGTCTCTTCAGAAGTAACCGCCAGGCCGGCGTAGGCCAGCATGGCACCGCCGTCGGGACCCTGGAGCTGCAGCGGCGCCAGGCGCAGCCGGGTCGCCTCCTCCAGCGGCACCAACTCCTCGTTGGCATCGATATGCTCGAACTGCAGGCGGTCGAAGTAGCCGGCGTTGAGCTCATTGACCAGCTCCTCGATCGCCCCCGGGAACTGCTCCACCCCCGGCGCCAGCATGGTCAGCGGCGACGAGAAATAGAGCCGCACCATGATGTCTTCCTCCAGCGCCAGCAGGCGGCTGATGCGTTCGGTGAGCTTGGTGATCGCCTCGGTGATGGTGAGCTCCAACTGATCGGTATCGGTGATCGACGGGATGGTCTCGATCAGGTCGCCGTGGATCAGCGCCATGCCGGTGTAGGCGGTGCTCAGCGAGACCTCGTCGCGCTCGAGCTGCTCGATCTGGATCGGATAGATCAGGTACTGGCGCGCCAGCTCCTCGTTGGCGATCGCCTCCTCCTGGCCCACCTCCTCGGCGCCCATGGAGATGAATTGGAAGTTGAAGAACTCGCCTCCGTACACCGCGTACTCGTCCAGCAGATCGCGCACCGCCTGCTCCACGGTGTTGTAGGGGGCGGGCAGGTTCGGGGAGAAGAAGGCGCGGATGGTGAGCGGCTCGCGCAGCGACGAAACCGCGTCGATGCTCGGCGCCGACAGCGAATAGAGCCCGCTCTCGGTGAGGTCGAGGCGCTGGAACAGGCCCGTCGCGGAGGAGACGTTGATCATGATCGCCGCCCCGAGGAACAGCGCGACCTCCAGCACGCGCAGGCCGGTGCGCAGCGGCTGCTTGGCTCCTCCCCCGCTCTTGCGCGCCGGCGCCGCGGCGGGGGCGGAAGGCGCCTGTTCGCTGCTCATATGCGCCGCTCCACCACCACGTTGGTGGCATACAGCGCCACGATGGCGGCGCTCACGAAGTACACCACGTCGCGCGAATCGAGCACTCCCTTGGCGATGTTGCCGAAGTGGAAGTCTGCCCCCAGGTACTGCAGCACGCCGGTGAGGGCGGCGGGGATGAAGAACAGCACCTTGTCGATCATCACCAGGAAGGCGCACAGCGCCAAGCCGATGATGAACGCCACAATCTGGTTCTTGGTCAGTGCCGAGGCGAACAGGCCGACCGAGCAGTAGAGGGCGGCCAGCAGCACCGCGCCGATGTAGCCGCCGACCACCGGGCCGCCGTCCAGGTCGCCGAGGCTGGCGACGATGATCGGATAGGCCAGGGTCGGTACCAGCATCAGCAGGATGAACAGCAGGCTGCCGGTGAACTTGCCCAGCAGCACGTCGAAGCGGGTTATCGGCAGGGTAGTGAGCACCTCGTAGGAGCCGGTGCTGAACTCCTCGGAGAACACCCGCATCGTCACCGCCGGCACCACCAGCCCCAACGTCATCGGCAGCAGGCGGAAGAACTCGCGCAGGTCGGCGCGGCCGTTGAGGAAGAAGGGGGTGAAGAAGAACCAGCCGGTAACGGTGAGGAAAATGACGATGACGATGTACGCCACCGGCGAGCCGAACGCGGCGCGCAACTCGCGGGTTACCACGCGGAAGAATGCCGGACTCATGAGGCCTCCTCGGCCGGGGGGCCGTGCTCGACGGCTCCGGTGAGCTCGCGGAAGGTGTCCTCCAGGGAATGGCCCTCCGAGTTCAGGCCCGCCACCACCCAGTCGCGGCGCTTGATGGCGGCGTACAGCTCGCGCAGGTTGGGCTGCAGGCAGTTGACGTCCACCACCAGGGCGCCGGCCACCGGCAGCGGCGCGTTCAGCACCCGTTGCACGCGGTTCACGCCCGGCACCGCCAGCAGGTGGCGCTGCACCTCGTCCAGCGGCGCGTCCAGCAGCGCCAGCCGCACCACCATGCCGGACACGGCGCGCGCCTTCACCACGTCGGCGGTGCCGTCCGCCACCACCCGTCCGCGGTTGATGATCACGATGCGGTCGCAGGTGCTCTCCGCCTCGCTGAGGATGTGAGTGGAGAAGATGACGGTCTTCTCGCGCCCGGCCTCCTTGATGATGGCCCGGATCTCCACTATCTGGTTGGGGTCGAGGCCCGAGGTAGGCTCGTCCAGGATCAGGATGTCGGGGTCGCCGAGCATGGCGTGGGCCAGGCCGACGCGCTGCTTGTAGCCGCGCGACAGCTCGCGGAACGGCCGGTGGATCACGTCGCCGAGACCGCACAGCTCGGTCATGGCGCGGATCCGCTCGCCGCGGCGCCCCGGTTCGATGCGGCGTACGGAACCGACGTACTGCAGGTAGTCGTAGACCACCATGTCGGCATAGAGCGGGGCGAACTCCGGCAGGTAGCCGATCAGCCGCTTCACCGCCAGCGGGTTCTCCGCCACGTCCATGTCCTGCACCCGCACCGAGCCGGCGGTGGGCGCCAAGTAGCCGGTGACGATCCGCATGGCGGTGGTCTTGCCGGCGCCGTTGGGCCCGAGCAGCCCGAGGATCTCTCCGCTGTTGACGGTGAAGCTCACCCCGTCCAGGGCACGGGTTACGCCGTAGTCTTTGGTGAGATTGTCTATCTGAATCATGGAGCAGTGTGCGCGACCGCGGCGGCGGTCACCCTACTGTATTGATGTACCACATTCCCCCGCCGGAGTGAATATACACATACCCATAGCATCGGCCGCATCCGGCGCACCTGGAACCTGGAACCACGATCCGAGGGCGCCATGGCGGCCTCAGGTGGCGTTGCGCGCCGGGTGCCGGTATGCTGGCCGCCGTGGAGACGGTGATCGACGCCAGTTGGTACCGGCGGCCGCCGGACACGCCGCAGCGGCTCACCGCCGGCGGCCTGGTGTGCTGCGTGCAGGACCAGCGACTGCTGGTGGCGCTGGCGCGCGAGGGAGACTGGCCGAGTTGCGTCATCCCCAAGGGCGGAGTCGAGCCGGGTGAGACCGTGGCGGCGGCGGCGCGGCGCGAGATCGCGGAGGAGACCGGGCTCACCCGCCTGACGCTGCTGGGCAAGCTGGGCGTGCTGGAGCGGCTCACCTTCGACCGCGCGTACTGGACGGTCACCCACGTCTTCGCCTACCTCGCCGCCGAGCAGGCGGCGACGCCGCTGGATCGGGCGGCCCATCCGCAGCCGGCGCTGTGGTGCCGTCCCGGCGCCCTGCCGGCCATGTTGTGGCCCGATCAGCGGCGCCTCATCGAACACAACCAGGAGCGCCTGCGCCGCTGGGTGCAGCGCGCCGGAGAAGCCACATGAGCGATACCCAACGCGAGTTGCTGCGCAGGGCGCAGCGAATCTTCGTCGGCGGCACCCTCGGCGAGTTCCACCTGCCCGACGACGTGGCGATGGTGTTCGCGCGCGGGGCCGGCAGCAAGCTGTACACGGTCGATGGCACCGAGTACATCGACTACCTGCTGGGCAGCGGGCCGATGATTCTGGGGCACTGCCATCCGGCCGTGGTGGCCGCGGTGAGCGCGCAGGTGCAACGCGGCACCACCTTCTTCTCCCTCTCGGAACCCGCCATCGCACTGGGCGAGCGGATCGTCGACGCCGCTCCCTGCGGCGAGCAGATCCGCTTCGTCAGCACCGGCTCCGACGCGGTCGCGTTCGCGGTGCGCATGGCGCGCGCCTTCACCGGCCGCCGCAAGGTGCTGCGCTTCGAGGGCGGCTGGCACGGCGTGAGCGACTTCGGCCTGCACGGCGCCAGGCCGCCGCGACCCAGCGACTACCCACGCGCCACTGCCGACAGCGCCGGACTGCCGGCCTCCCTCGCCGACGATATTCTGGTTGCTCCGTTCAATGACGGAGCGCTGGCGGCACAGGTCATCGAGCGCTACGGCGACGAGCTGGCGGCGGTCTGCGTCGAGCCGCTGCAGCGCTGCATCCGGCCGCGGCCGGAGTTCCTGCGCACGGTGCGTGAGCTGACCGCGCAGCGCGACATCATCCTGATCTTCGACGAGGTGGTCACCGGCTTCCGCGTCGCCTGGGGCGGGGCGCAGGAGCGCTACGGCGTGGTTCCCGACCTGGCCACCTACGGCAAGACCATCTCGGGAGGCTACCCCGCGGCGGCGATCTGCGGCCGCGCCGACGTGCTGGACACGGTGAACCCGTGGCGGGACCCGTCCGATCCACTGCGCACCATCGTCTCGGGCACCTTCAACGGCAACCCGCTGTCCGCGGCCGCCGGGCTGGCGACCCTGGACGAGCTGGCCAGGCCGGGCACTTACGAGCGGCTGCATGCCCTGGCCGACCGCCTGCGGCACGGCATCGAGCGGCTGGGACGGGAGCTGTCGATCCCGCTGCTGGTGGGCGGCGACGGCCCGGTGCTGCAGGTGCTGTTCACCACCGACAGCGCCATCGAGAACTACCAGTCGATGCTCTACGCCGACCGCGCCAAGGCGTATCGCTTCGGCCTCGAGATGATCCGGCGCGGTTTCTTCATCAGCCCGTACGAGAAGATCTACCTGTCCACCGCCCACACCGACGAGGACCTGGACCGTACCCTGGCTGCCATGGCCGAGGTCATGCCGCTGCTCGCGGACTGAGGACTACCCGACATCCAGGGCGTAC
>JAKZWC010000263.1:0-3031 GCA_047515735.1 Spirochaetales bacterium
ACGTTGCACACCAGGAACGCCTGTCCGGTGGAAAGGTGGCCGGCGTAGGGCTTGCTGGCCGTCAGCGGCAGGTTGCTGGCTGCGACCGGCGCCCAGGTACGGCCGGCGTCGTTGCTGGTCGAGACCAGCGCCACCTGCTCCGGCAACCCGGGTAGGCTGCCGGCCCGGTAGCGAATGATGGCGGTGCAGTCTCCGCCCGGCGGCCACACCAGCACGCTGGTCTCGGCGAACTGCATGTCGCACCCGGCCGGGCGCGGGATCTCCGTGCGCTCCCAGGCCAGCGGCGCACGCTCGCTGGTGGCCACCACCGCGTTCTGTCTGCCGCTGAGGCCGCCCATGATCCAGCGCCCGTCGGGCAGCCGGGTGGGCGCGTCCATCGGCCAGAAGTCGTGCGCCACCGCCTCGGCGCACAGCTCCCAGCGCCCCCGGTCCGGGTCGAGACGAAACGCGTCGGTCACCAGCCCCGGGAAGGTGTTCGCCGCGTCGGCGGCATCGCGCGGGCGGCCGAAGCGCGGCACCAGCGACCACAGGATCCCACCCTGGACGTGGAACCCGCCGTGGCTGCGCGCCTCCGCCCCGCCCAGGTTGGGACCGATCACCTCGACCGGCCCCCAGCGGCGGGCACCGTCACCGGCTTCGCCGCGCCGCCCGCACTCCCGTTCCAGCAGGCTGTTCTCATCCACCGGGCTGCTGCCCCAGCTCGCGTACCAACTGCCGGCGTGGTGGACGATGGCGGCGCCGTGCAGGAATCCGTCCCCCGCCGAGCCGCGGTGCACCACGACATGGGTCACCTCGTCGAGCAGGGGGATACGGTCCACCGCCGGGAAGGCGGCGCCGCCCCAGAGCCGCTGCTCGTTTCGCCGGGTGCCGCCCGAGGCGGCCGGGGATGCGGTCGGTCGCTTCACTCGATGGCCTTACGGCGGAGCCACACCTGTTTGCTGTCTACCATACGGTGAGTCCGCCTCTGCGGTGACCCGCTACATCGACTCTTTCCAGACAGCGGTCTTCTCGTCCACGATCTGCTGGCCACCCGAGTCGTGCCACTCCTTGACGTAGTCATCCCATTCCGCGTCGAGGTCGATATCGGACTCGATCTGCATCCGCAACAGTCTCGACTCCTCCAGTCCGCTGAGGCCGGCGCGGAACTCTCCCTCCGCCGGCACCCGCTGCTCGATGATCGGCCGCACCACGTAATCGATGTAGGCGTTCCGATTCTCAAGCACCAACGGGCTGGTCACCATCATGTTGCTCTTGCGGAAGAACCAACTGAAGATGTAGTTGCCCGCCGCCGCCTGGTCCTCCGCGGTATCGATGAAGCTCGTAACCTTGTTCTCGCCTCGCTCCCAGTGCACGCCTGGAATTCCAAACGCTGCCACGTCGGCGCCTTCGTCTGACGCCAGGTAGTCCAGCACCTGAATGATCTTGTCCGGATGCTTGCCGCCGGCGAAGAGAATGTGCGCAGCCCGGCGCTCGCCAATCACACCCTGGCCGGGCATCTCGCGCCGCCCATCCGGTCCGGCCGCCGGCGGAATGAAGTCCACTTCGCCGTGCGGCACGGCACGCTTGAACTCCGTCCACCAGGCGGAGTAGCCCTCGTCCAGGTGGGTATTCCACCACCACATCGTGCCGTACTTGTCCTGGCGTTGCTTGTCCAGCCACTCGGGCCGGGTCATGATCGGAAATTCCTGGTCCACGTAGCCATTCTGGTATAATTCGCGGAAGTAGCGGATCGCTTCCCTGGTGCCCGGATTGACCGCCCACCACACCAGCTCGCCGTCTACCTCCTGCCAGTGGGATATGAGCACGTCGAACCCGGTGAGGATGTATTCGATCATCGACCTGCGCCCTTGCGTCGGCCAGCCGCCGGAAAATCCAAAGGTGTCCTGCTGGCCGTCACCGTCCGGATCGTCCATGGTGAAGGCGCGCACGACTTCCCGATATTCGTCCAGGTCCTGCGGTACGCTCAGGCCCAGATTCTCCAGCCAGTCCTTGCGGATGGTGTAGCCCCACTCGAAGGCCCAGGGGTTGTGGCGAGAGTTGATGCTGTAGGCCTGGTCGCCGAACGGCCGGAACCACTGCTCCGGAAGTGGACGCGCCTGGAGGATATTGGGGCCATGCCGTGCCAGGAGATCATCCAGGGCAATGATCACCTCGTCCTCGGCCAGCTCGGTAATAACGCCCTCGGGGTCGGCGAAATGGGCCTCCATAGCGTCCGGATAGTCGCCGGATGCCAGAATCGTCTGGGTTTGCTGCCGATACTCGCCTGGCGCCCGAGCATCCCAGATCACGTTGACGCCAGCCGCCTCCTCAATGGCGACTTCCACGGCGTTGCCCTCTTGATACGCACCGAGCGCACGGAAGGTGATTCGTACCTCCGGCAGTGCGTCGGTTGCGGCTGCTTCTTCGCCGCCCGACGCCGCGGCGATTGCCGCCACAAAGCTGGCGGCGATAACCAACGCCGCTCTCATCCATGGAACTTTCTTCATCTTGTTCCTCCTGTCCATTTGGCGATATCCAGTTTCCCTGGACCCCTTTCGGACGCCCCGCTAGATCCGGCAGCGAAGCGTTAGATCTCAGCCTTTCACGGCTCCAATCATCACCCCACGGGCGAAGTGTTTCTGCAGAAATGGGTAGATAAGCATGATCGGCACGGTCGCCACCACGACCGTTGCCATCTTCACCGTCTCTGACGTGACCGAGGCGGCAGTCTGATCGCCTGACGGCATATTGAACTGATCCTCCAGATTCTTGATCAGGAGGTTGCGCAAGACCACCTGCAGAGTCCACTTGTCTTGATCCGAAATGTAGATGACCGCGGTAAAGAACTCGTTCCAGTATCGGACCGCGTAGAATAGCGACACCGACGCGATTGCGGGCAGTGACAACGGCAGGACGATTCGCAGCAGAATCGTGAGATCGTTGGCGCCGTCAATGTTGGCGGACTCCGCCAAGCTATCCGGAATCGAGCGAAAAAACTTCACCATGATGATGACGTAAAACGGCCAAACCAGTTGCGGCACAATGAGCGACC
>JAKZWC010000264.1:0-4452 GCA_047515735.1 Spirochaetales bacterium
TTGATGCGCGCTTCGAGGGGAAACTCGCGCAGCAGACTGGAGGCGAACGCGTGAACGGTCTCAATGTGAGCGCTCACCAGGCCGTGCAGCGCAGCTCGATAGCGGGAGCGTTCCGGCTCGGCGGCGCTCTCGAGCCGTTCGTGCAGGCGATCCCTGACCCGGGCGCGCAGCTCGCCGGCGGCCTTCTCGGTGAAGGTGATCACGACGACCTGGTGGATCTCGGCGACGCCGCGGCGGATGATCTCCAGCACGCGTTCAACCAGGATCCGCGTCTTGCCGGTGCCGGCACCCGCTTCCAGGAAGAAACAGGTGCCGAGATCGCTGGTGGAGGCGCTGCGTATCTCCTGGTCGATCGGTTCCGGACTCGCGCTGCGACTTGCCGGCGGTTTCACGGTTGGCGGGCTCCGCGAGCTGCGGTGTCAGGCTGCGTGGCGCTGATACGCTGAAACGGCGCCATGAGCGCTTCGCTGCCGGGGGCCTTGCGCTTGGCGTAGTCGGCGACGCGGGTGTGGCAGATGTCGCGGAAATCGCACGACCGGCAGTGCGCGCGGCGCTCGCCCGGCTGGTAGAAGAAGGCGCCCGACGCGATCGCCTCGGCCATGGCCGCCAATACCTCGCCGAAGCGGGGGTCGGCCGCAAGCTGGGTACCGGTCAGCCCGAGACGCGCGTAGGCGGCGCGTTCGCTGACGTAGTGCAGCTCGGCGCTGCACGCGGCCAGGTCGGACGGCTGTCCGTGAGCCGCGGCGTGCAGATAGACCGGCAACTGCAGGGAGCGCCCCTCACGGTAGCCCTCCACGGCTTCGCGCGCGGCGGCGCCCGTCTTGTAGTCCACGATGCGCAGCCGGCCCGCCGCGCGGTCGATCCGGTCGATGCGTCCGGCAAACCGCAGCACCCGGGGCCCGGCCGCGATCGGCACGTTCTCGAATTCGTGCTCGGCGGCGACCGGTCTCCAGCCGCCTTCGGCTCCCGCGTCGGATCGCGCCCCGGCGTCCCGGCGCTGCTCCTCGCTCAGATAGCCGGCCAGCTCCGCCGCCACCTGGCCACGAATCAGGTCCCAGGAGAGCGGCAGGCCGGTGACGCCGGCCGGGAGTTCGGAAAAGCGGCGCTCCATGATCTCCTGCAACGCGGTGTCCGCACCGCGCAGAAACTCGGGCCACGATGCAGCGCCGTCGAGAAACCGCTGCACCAACTCATCGAGGATGGCATGGACCAGGTTGCCGCGCTGCAACGGGGCGATCTGCAGCGTCTGCTCCGGCTCGCCGCGGGCGCGGATGCCCAGCACCCGGGAGAGAAAGAAGCGGTAGGGGCACACCGCGAAGTCTTCCAGGGCGGTAGCGGTCAGGTCGCGCTCCAACGTGCCGCGGGCGGCAACGAGCTGCGCCGGCACGATGCCGTCGAACGGCCCGAAGCTGCGCCTCCGGCGTGCCGCCTGGTAGGCCCGTACCGCGGCGATATTGCGCCATAGCGGCTCGACTGCGGTGACCGCCGGCGGTCCACCCGCGCCTTGCTCCAGCACGTGCCAGCGCAGGTCGGACTCATCGAGCGCCCGGAGCGCGTCTTCGGCGGTGGCGCCGGCGTAGCCGATGCGCGCCGGCATCCGCTGGTACCAGTCCCCCGCGTTCCGATCCAGGGCTTCGGCGGAGAGAAAGCCGCCGGCCAGATCGCCCACCTCCTCGAGCAGAAAGCTCGACGGGAGGCGCACGTTGGTGGAGCTGGTGCCGCGTCGCGGATAGGAGAGGGTGAGGCGATCGGTGGCGGCCTGGCAGGCCAGTTCGAACAGCAACCGTTCCTCGTCGAGTCGTTGGCCCTTGAGCGGCAGGTAGCTGTCATGCTCCGCGCCGCGGTTGATCCGCTCGCGCTCGTCGTCCAGCAGCAACGGATCCTGGCGGATCACTGGAGGGAAGGTGCGTTCGGCGCAGCCGGTGACGTACACGCGCCGAAACCTCAGCAGGCGTGCGCTTATCACGTTGCCGACGAACACCCCGCTGCGCTGGAAGTAGCCGCCGGAGACAATCGCCTGGCGAATGGCGGTCTCCGCTGCCTGGCGAAACCGCTCCGGGGTTGCGGCAACGCTCCCGCCGCGGGTCGCGGCCCGATCCAGCACGGCCAGCTTGCGAATGCGGTCGGCGATGGCGGCCAATGCCGGGCTGTCGGCCGCCGCCGGCAGGACCTGCGTCAGCAGTTCCAGGAACAACCCGGCATGCTCCTGCCACGCCGCCGCCGCGAGTGCCTGCTGGGCGGCGGAGGCCAAGGCGCGCACTACGGCGTGCAATTCCGCCGCCGCCGCGATCGATTCCGCGGCGCGCCCGTCGTCGCCGCGGGCCGCGTGCTCGCGATGGAACGTGAGCACCGAGTCGAACTCGTCCCACCCCTTGACCAGCCCCAGTTCCTTGCTCAAGGCCTCCCAGCGCGCCGGGCGCGACCTCAGCGCGGCATCCGCTGCCTCGGTGTCGACCCAGGCGAGGTCGATCCCCGGGAGCGAGAGCAGCTCCAGCAGCGTGCCGCGCCGGGGCTCGGAATAGAGCAGTTGCAGCAGGTTGAGGGCGGCCCGGCCGACCGTGGAGCGCCGCACCGGCTGTCCGGCGGAACGGTAGTGCGGCACCGCGGCGCGATCGAGCACGCCGCAGATCAGCTCATCATATACCGGGTCCATGCGGTGCAGGACGGCGATCTCCCCGGCGGGTACCCCGGCGGCGAGGTCCTCCAGCACCCGGCGTGCCGTCTCCTCTATCTCTGCCTGGCGGTCGGTACAGGAGAACACCGCCCGGGTGGACCGCGGTCGGCCCGGCGCCGGGCCGTCGTCCAGCCGCATGAGTCGAAAACCGCGCCGCCGCAACCGGTCGACGATCTGTTGTGCGAAGGCAAACGGCTCGGACGCGGGGTTCCAGGGCAGGAACAGGCGCGCCGGCAACACCCGTGCCAGCCGCTCCAGCATCCTGAGCTGCAGGGCGTTGACGTCGTAAATGCCGTAGATCAACACCTGCCGAGTCTCCGGTGCGACGCGCTGCGCGGCAGCGGCCACCTGGGCCCGCGGGGCCATCGCCGCCTGCTCCGCCCGCCGGGTGGCGTCCGCGAACGGAGCGAGCGCCTCCCGGTAAGCGGCGACCATGGCCGCCAGGGCGCGCAGCCACGGCCGCGCGGCGGCGGCGGGTACCAGGGGCGCGCCGATGCCCCCCTCGCGCAGGTCACGCAGGGTGGCGGCCACGGCGTGCACCATGCCGGTGTCGGCGAGGCCGTACCCGGGGCTGCCGCGGGCCTGCGCGCGCTGCTCGGCGATCACCTGTTCGAGCAGCGGAATGTGGGCGCCGTCGGGCAGCGGCAGGGTGGGGCGGTCGCCGGTCGCGCCCGCGGTACCGTCCGGCAGCGACAGCTCCCCGGCCAGGTCCATCAGGGTGATGAAGCGGACGTTGGCCACGGCCGTCAGCTTGCGTGCCAGCAGACGGCGCAGATAGATGTGCTGGAGGTGAGAGCCCACCACCACCAGCACCGGTGCGATCGGGTCTTCCGCCTTGGCGGCACGCACCGCGGCGACGAAGGCACGCTCCAGCGCGCCGAGGTCGGCGCTCGTGGTCAGGGTCGCGCCGGCACGCAATCCGGCCTCGGGGCCGCCGCCGGTCGCGGGTATGCTCGCCACCGGCGCGCTAGGCTGCGTCCTGCGGGAGCGAGCGGCCGACCTGGCGCACGGGCACGAACGACCCGGACGCGGCGGAGGCGCGCGCCGCCAGGCAGGCGTAGGCTGACTGGATGCCCGTTTCAATCGGCGTGCGCGAAGCGGCGCCGCCGCGCACCACGGCGAAGAAGTTGCGCGCCAGCTCCAGGTCGCCGCCGAAGTGGGTGGCGCCCCCGGAGGCGCGCTCGGTGGCGCTGAACGGCGCGTGATGGCGGATGCGCTGCAGCTCGCCGGTATACCAGTCGAAGCGTACGGTGCCGCGGTAGCCGCTCACGGTGGCACCGCGGCAGCCGGCATCGCGGCGTGCGAAGAACACCTGGGTGTAGACGCCGTGGCTGCCGTCGGCGAACTCCAGCAGGGCGCTGGAACAGTCCTCGTTGCTGCGCAGCCCGCTCCCCGCGTCGACGCTGAACACGCACGCATGGTCGGCGAGGTCGCCGCCGCTGCCGTTGCGGCGCCGGTTCTCGGGGCTCTCCTGGCAGGTGGCGGTCTCGTCGCAGCGCGAGCACCGCAGGCCCGCAGGCTTGGCCCCGCCGAACACGCGGCCGCGGGTGGCCATGGCGGCGACCCGGGTGATCGGCTGCCCGAGCAGGTACATCAGATAGTCGAAGTCGTGGGTGGCCTTCTGCAGGAACAGGCCGCCGGTGATGTCGTAGTCGCGGTAGGGCTGCTCCCAGTACACGGTGCCGTAGGGCACGTAGTTGACGGCGCTCACGTGCACCGCCTCGCCCACCGCGCCGTCCGCGACGTAGCCGCGCGCCAGCTCGCACAGAGGGGAGACC
>JAKZWC010000265.1:0-19119 GCA_047515735.1 Spirochaetales bacterium
CAGGTTGTTGCCGATCGCGAAACCGGCCGAGCACGCCGCCAGACCCGAGTAGCTGTTGAGCAGCGAGATCACCACCGGCATGTCGGCGCCGCCGATCGGGATCACCACCATGATGCCGAGCAGCAGCGCAACGCCGGTCGCAACCACCGCCACCCAGTACTGGTCCGGATTGACCGTGAACCACACCGCGCCGACCAGAATGGCCAGCACGATCAGGAAGTTGACGATGTTCTGGCCGGTGAACAGCACCGGTTTCTGGGTCACCGCGCCGCTCAGCTTGCCCCAGGCGATGACGCTGCCGGTGAAGGTGACGCCGCCGATCAGGATGGCCAGGTAGATGGCGGCGGATGAGAAGCTGCCGCCCACGGCGGCCAGAAACGCCGCGCCGTCGGCGGCGGCGGCGCCCCAGCCGACGGCCATCGAGTCGGCGACCACCTGGTAGGTGCCCCAGCCGACCAGCAGACTGGCCAGACCGCCGAAGCCGTTGAACAGCGCCACCATCTCCGGCATCCCGGTCATCTGGACCCGCTTGGAGGCGACCACGCCGACGATCGCCCCGGCCAGCGCGCCGACGATGATCCACTGGAACTGGAAGCCGCGTCCCACCAGGGTGCCGATCACCGCGATCAGCATGCCCAGCGCCGAGGTGGCGTTGCCGCGCCGCGCCGTGGTCGCCTTGGAGAGCTGCTTGATGCCGAATACGAACAGGATCGCGGAGATGATGTAGAGGACCGGGATGATGAAGCTCACGCGCGGCCCTCTTTCTTTTCCGGAGCCGGCCGCGCCCTGAACATCCCCAGCATGCGGTCGGTCACCAAGTAGCCGCCGACCACGTTGATGGTGGCGAACCCCACGGCGCACGCTCCCAGGATGGTGGTGAGGGTGCTGTCCGCGTTGTTGCTGTCCAGCGTGATCAACGCACCGACCAGCGAGATGCCGGAGATGGCGTTGGAGCCGGACATGAGCGGGGTGTGCAACTGGGACGGCACCTTGGTGATCAGCTCCAGGCCGAGAAACATGGCCAGGATGAAGATGAAGAACAGAAACTCGAACTGTTGTAGCGCTTCCATCGGATTCCTCAGATCACGGCTGACGGCACGGTCAGCCGCCCGTAATGCTCTTGACCATTGCGTTGACCGTCTCGCCGCCGTGGGTCACGAAGCTGCCGGAGATGATCTCGTCGTCGCGGTTCAGGGTGCATGAGCTGCCCTCCGCATCCCAGAACTCGGCGACGAAATTGTACAGGTTGTTGGCGTACATCTGGCTGGCGGAGGTGGCCAGGCGCCCCGGAATGTTGCGGTAGCCGATGATCAGCACCCCATCCGCGTTGACGTCCTCACCGGGCCGGGAACCCTCCACGTTGCCGCCCGACTCCACGGCGTAGTCGACGATGATGCTGCCCGGCTTCATACGCTGCACCATGTCGGCGGTGACCACCACCGGTGCCTTGCGGCCGAACAGCTGCGCGGTGGTGATGACGATGTCGGACTGGGCGCAGCGGTCGGCCATCGCCAGGCGCTGCTTCTCGAGCTGCTCGGGGGTGAGGGCCTTGGCGTAACCCTGCTCGGTCTGGCCGGTCTCCCCCAGGTCCACCTTGACGAAACGGGCGCCGAGCGATTCCACCTGCTCGGCCACGTCGGGCCGCGTGTCGAACGCTTCCACGCGGGAGCCGAGCCGCTTGGCGGTGGCGATCGCCTGCAGGCCGGCCACCCCGGCGCCGATGACGAACACCCGCGCCGGCTGCAGCGTGCCGGAAGGCGTCACCATCATCGGCAGGATCGTCTTGAGCTGGTCCGCCGCCATCAGCACCATCGAGTAGCCGGCAATGCTGTGTTGGGAGCTGAGGGCGTCAAGTTTCTGGGCGCGCGTGGAACGCGGCACCAGCTCCATGCTGATGGCGCTCACCCCCTGCTGTGCCAGCGCGTCGACCAGGGCAGTCTCGTTGAAGGGATCGAGGAAGCTGATGTGGATCGCCCCTTGCTTGAGCAACGCGACCTCGTCGGCCGGAGGTTGTCGCACCCGCAACACGATATCCGCCTCGCGCAACGCGGCGGCGCGATCGTCGCGCACCGCGGCGCCGGCCTTCTCGTAGGCGGCGTCGGGATAGTTGGCCCCGCCGCCGATGCCGCTCTCCACTGCAACGCTGGCACCCAGCTTGACCAGGCGGGCCGCGGTTTCCGGCGTTGCGGCGGCGCGTGGCTCGTGCGGGTCGGTTTCCTGTGGTGCAAATATGAGCATGCAGACTCCAGCCCCACAGCAGGCGCTGCGAGCGGGACGCGCAGCAATCCGACGGCAGTCGGGTTTTGTGGGGGATCGCTATATAACTGCCAATTTTCACCCGTGAAGTCAACCTGTTGCGCTACCTGAGCCCTTTCCGCTACCCGCGCAGCGCGCTCCCAAACGGAGCCGGGACGGCGGTCGCGAGATCCGCGCGGAGCGTCCGCGGCTCGCGTTGCAGGGTGGCTTCGTTCTTCGGTACAGTCTCGCAAGGAGCGCTCACGAGATGACCGACAAACAGCCCAAAGGACAGGTCGCCGAACGTATGCCGGCGGTATTGCAGTTGGAGCCCGGCAGCTACTGGTGGTGCCGTTGCGGCCAGAGCCAGAACCAGCCGTTCTGCGACGGGTCCCACAAAGGCACCGAGTTCGAGCCCTTGCAGTTCACCATCGAGGAGCAGCGCAACTACGCGCTGTGTCAGTGCAAGCAGACTGACAACGACCCATTCTGCGACGGGACCCATTCAAGCCTGCCCGCCTGACCGCCCGGCCGCACTTCCGGCGCCGCGTCTCGGCCTGAGGGAGCCCGTGTGAAACTGGTCGAGTCGCACCGCGTTCCCATGGCCCAGGTGTACGGGCGCAGCCGTTTCTACCTGGACTACCTGGCTGGACGCGCCGACCGCTACTTCAGCCATCCCGCCGGCGACGCCGCTGCCGCGCTACGCGCGCGCCGGGCCGCGGGCGCGGCGCAGCCGGAACTGGCCGACGTGCTGGTGCGTTACAACCGGGAGCTCGGGGCCTCCGAGGCAACGTTGGCCGGCGCCGCCGCGCTGGCTGACGCCGGGACCTGTTGCGTGCATACCGGCCAGCAGGCCGGCCTCATGGGCGGGCCTGCCTACACCCTGTACAAGATCGTCACGGCGATCCGCCTGGCGCACCGCTACCAGGAGGAGCTGGGTTGCCGCTGCGTCCCCGTATTCTGGCTGGCCTCCGAGGATCACGACCTGGGCGAGATCAACCACGCGCACTACCTTGCGGCCGACGGCAGCGTGGGACGGGTAAGGTTCGACTGGGATGGCGAGGGCCGCTCGATCAACGAGCTGCCGGTAACGCCGGAGGTGCGGCAGGCGGCGGAGCAGTTCTTCCAGCGCCAGAGCGACAGCGCGTGCGCGGCCTACGCCCGCGAGCTGTTCGTGCCGCACGGCAGCGGCTTCGCTCGCTCCGTGGCGGCGGCACTGGCCCGTCTGTTCGGCGACCACGGCCTGGTAGTCCTGGAGCCGCACCTGTTGCGGCCGCTGTTCCCGGAGTTCTTCGCCCGCGCGCTGGCGGCGGCGCCGCAGGTGCGCCGCACGCTGGAACAGGCGGCGGCGGCGCTGGCGGGCGACGGCTACCCGGTACCGCTGGATCCGGAACGCGCGGGTACGCTGTTCCACGCTGCCGGCGGGCGTCGCGTCCGGCTGGCCGCGGGCGCAACGCCGCCGCCGGATGCGGTGCTGTCCACCGATGCGGCGCTGCGGCCGGTGCTGGCAGACCTGGCGCTGCCCTCGGTGGCCACGGTCCTGGGACCAGGCGAAGTGGCCTATCAGGCCATGCTGCGGGGACTCTATCGGCTGTTCGAGGTGCCTCAGCCGCTCATCGCAGCGCGCAAGAGCTACACCATCGCCCCCGCCGATGCCACCACCGTCCTGGCCCACTTCGATCTCGTGCCCGGTCAGATCGTGGGCCCCGAGTTCTCGGTACGCGAGGCATTCAACGCCGCGGTACCGGCCACGGAGCGCGCCCGCTTCGCCGCGCTGCGACGCCACCTGGGCGAGCTGTGGCGGCCGCTGGAGCCGCACGTGACGGCGGCGGACCCCAACCTGGAACGTACCTGGCGGCGCAGCCTCGGCCATGCCGAACGCGCCGTGGATCGCCTGGAGGAACGCACCGCGCGCGCGCTGATGAGCCGCCGCGGCGCCGCCCGGCGCGGGTTGCAGGGCCTGCGCGACGAGGTCTGGCCGCGCGCCCGGCCGCAGGAGCGCACCCTGCCGGTGGCCCACCTCGTGAGCCGCTACGGGCCGCGGTTGCCCGCCGCGCTGCTGGCGGCCTGCGACCCGCAGGAGCCGGACCACGAGATCCTGGTGTATGCCGTGGACGGCACGTGCGACTAGGCATCACCTGCTACCCCACCCACGGCGGCAGTGGGGTATTCGCCACCGAGCTCGGCAAGCACCTCGCCCTGCGCGGGCACACCATCTCCTTCATCAGCTACTCCGCGCCGCTGCGGCTGGTCGAGCTGCCGCCCCGCGTCACCTTTCACGAAGTGCAGGCGGGAGAGTACCCGTTGCTCAAGCAGTATCCCTACACTCTCGCCCTGGCGGCCAAGATGGTGGAGGTAGCCGCCGCCAACGAACTGCAGATACTGCACGTGCACTACGCCATCCCCTTCTCGCCGGCGGCGATCCTGGCGCGGCAGATGGCTCCCGAGCTGGACCTCAAGGTGGTGACCACGTTGCACGGCACCGACACCTCGCTGGTGGGGGCGGCACCCTACTTCCATCCGGTGACCCGCTTCTCCATCGAGCAATCGGATGCGGTAACCACCGTCTCCGAGTACCTGCGCCGGGAAACCGTCGAGACCTTCCAGGTGACGCGGCCCATTGAGGTGATCCCGAACTGTGTGGATCTCGAGCACTACGGCTCCAGGCGCCGGCTACCCGCAGGCGGTGCGGGAACGGCTCCGAAGCAGATGTTGCACATCTCCAACTTCCGGCCGGTAAAGCGGGCCGCGGACGTGATCGAGGTGTTCGCACGGGTCCGCCGGCGAGTGGACGCCCGCCTGGTGCTGGTCGGCGACGGCCCCGATCTGAGCCGCGCACTGGCCCTGGCGCGCCAGTTGGAGGTGGCCTCCGACGTGACCACCGTCGGGGTGGTGGACGACGTGGCGCCGTTCCTGCGGGCGGCCGACCTGTTGCTGCTGCCCAGCGCCACCGAGAGCTTCGGGCTGGTGGCCCTGGAAGCGATGGCCAGTCAGGTGCCGGTAGTAGCCAGCCGCGCCGGAGGACTGCCCGAGGTGGTGCCTGACGGCCAAGCCGGATTCCTGCTGGCGCCGGGCTCGGTGGACGCCATGGCGGCGCGCTGCGTCGAGTTGCTTACCGACGAGAAGCTGCATCGCCGGTGCGGCATCGCCGGCCGCGAGCAGGCGAGGAACTTCAGTTGCGAGATGGTGGTGCCGCGTTTCGAGGCCTTCTACCAGCGGGTGCTGAGCCAGCCCTCGGCGCCGCCGCTGATCCGGCCGCCCGCCGTGGGCACCTGAGATGGCGTCCGCTCGGCGCTCCGCGCGGGAGCCGGTGGGAGATGCCACCGGCACGCCGCCGGCCGAGCTGGTGCTCGCCACCCGCGGCAGCACCCTGGCGCTGGCGCAGGCGCGCCTGGTGCAGGCGGCACTGAGCGCGGCCGAGGGTGTTACCGCGTGCCGCATCATGCCGGTGACCACCCGCGGCGACCTCAGCGCGACGCCAGGGGACTCGCTTGCTGCGCTCGCCCGCACCAGTCCGGGACTGTTCACCGCCGAAGTCGCCGCCGCGGTGTGCGGCGGTGCGGCGGACGCAGCGGTTCATTCGCTCAAGGACCTGCCCCTGGAGCAGCCTCCCGGACTGTGTCTGGCCGCCATACTGCCGCGGCCGGCTGCGCGCGACGTGCTGACTATCGCCCCGCGCTGGTTCGAGCCGGCGGCGCCCCTTGGACTGCGTCCCGGCGCCACGGTGGGCACCAGTTCCCCACGCCGCACGGCGCTGCTGCGTCACTACGCGCCGGAGGCGCGCGTCACCGCCGTGCGCGGCAACGTACCGACCCGTCTGCGGCGCTGCCGCGAGGGCGACGTTGCGGCCCTGCTCCTGGCCAGCGCCGGGCTGCAGCGACTGGGGACGGCGCTCGCGGATCTGCGCGTGGTGGCCCTGCCGCCGGAACGTTGGACGCCGGCTCCCGGGCAGGGCGCGGTGGCGGTGCAGGCGCGCCGGGGGAGTCCCGCCGCCGCCCGACTGGCCGCCATCGACCATGCGTCCACCCGCACGGCGGCGGCCCTGGAACGTGCCCTGCTGCAGGCGCTCGGCGGCGGCTGCGGCACGGCCTGCGGCGCCTTTGCGGCGCCGGTGGGCGATCGGCACTGGTTACTGCACTACGGATTTGCCGCCGCCGGTGCCGCGGCGGAGACTCCGGTGGCGGCCGCGGCCGGCGGCTGGCGGAGCTTTTGCCTGCACGACACGGCCGCCGGGTGTTTGCGGGCCATCGCGGGGTGGGCCGGCGGGGGTCCGCCCCCGGGCACCGAGGAGACTGAGGGAGATGCGCACTGGAGCCTGGTTGACGAGCCATGAGCGGGCAGTGCATGGAGGATGGAAGCATGAGTGGGGTCAGGCGGCGGCCGCGGTCGGAACGCCTCTACGCGCGGGCGCAGGAACTGATGCCGGGAGGCGTCAACAGCCCGGTGCGCGCGTTCGGGGCGGTGGGGGGCACACCGGTGTTCTTCGCCGGTGCCGCCGGCAGCCGGGTGCAGGATGCGGACGGCCACGACTACATCGACTTCTGCCAGTCCTGGGGACCGTTGATCCTCGGCCATGCCGACCCGGACGTGGTGGGCGCGGTCCAGCGGGCCGCTGCGCGCGGGCTCTCCTTCGGGGCCTGCCACGCGGCGGAAGCGGAGTTGGCGGAGCTGATTCTGGCGGGCTATCCCGACGCCGAGCGGGTGCGCCTGGTGAGCTCCGGCACCGAGGCGGTGATGACCGCCCTGCGCATCGCCCGCGGTGCCACCGGCCGGCCGCTGATCCTCAAGTTCGAGGGCGGCTATCACGGGCATCACGACAGCCTGCTGGTCAAGGCGGGATCGGGCCTGGCCACCACCGGGCTGGCCAGCTCCGCGGGCGTCCCGGAGACGGTAGCGGCGGCCACCGTGGTCGCCCGGCTGGATGACGAGGAATCGGTAAGCGCCGCCTTCGCCGCCCACGGCAGTGACATCGCCGCCACGATCCTGGAGCCCATTCCGGCCAACAATGGGCTGTTGCCGCAGCGCCCGGAGTTCCTCGACCACGTCGCCGCCGCCACCCGCAGCGCAGGGGCGCTGCTCATTGCCGACGAGGTGATCACCGGCTTCCGGCTGCGCTACGGAGCCTCGGCCGCCGCGGAGCGGCTGCAGCCCGACCTGGTGACGCTCGGCAAGATCATCGGCGGCGGGATGCCGATCGGAGCCGTCGCCGGCAGCGCTCGACTGCTGGAGCTGCTGGCGCCGGCAGGCCCCGTGTATCAGGCCGGCACCCTGAGCGGCAATCCGCTATCGGTGGCGGCCGGCTGCGCCACCCTGCAGGCGCTGGCCGACCCGCAACGCTACGCCGCCCTGGAGGAGCTGGGCGCCAGCCTGGAGCAGTCGATCGGGACGGCGGCGGTGCCTGGTCTGCGGCTCATCCGCTGCGGCTCGATGCTGTGGCCCTACTTCGCGCCAGGGCAGCCGCGCGCGGCGCATCAGATCGCCCAGCCGGCAATCGGTCGCTTCAACCGCGCCTACGCCGGTTTCCTGGAACGCGGCCTCTACCTGCCGCCCTCCGGTTACGAGGTGGGGTTTCTCGCTACCGCGCACACGGACGCCGAGTGCAGCGCCCTGGCGAAAGCGCTGGTCGCGGCCGCCGAATCGCAGTAGCCGACCGAGCGCGATCCGGACCGCAGCCTCGCGCCTCGCCGGCAGCCGCGGTCACGCGACCGGCGGCAAAGTACGTCGCCCGCGGAGCGGCCGCCTTCCGCCGCTCAGTGGGTGCCGAACTCGGCGGCGGATATGCCGACCTGAGCAATCCGCGGCTGGTCGATCCCGGCAACTGCGACGTACTTGAAGATCGCTGCATCGAGTTCACGCGGCCGCGCCTGCTGCGCGACGACACGCTCCATGCCGCCGAGGAGAACGGCAAACGGCGCCGTCTGGGTGCCGGCTTCAGGGTCCGTGGAGAACGCGAAATCGGCTCCCTGGATGTTGCTGAAGGCGATCTCACCGCTCTCGTCGCTGATCCAGAATTCGGAAATGACCGAGTGCTCCGCGATCTCTGCGAGCACCGCGTTGATCCCCGCCGTATCCATACCCGCCTTGCGCGCCGCATCGATGAAGTATGCGGTCAGCAGCGCCTGAGCAACCATGTGCTGCGAGATCATGTCGTCAGCGGACATCTTCTCGTCGGCCACGGCTACCCCGCCCAACAACATACAACAGCCGAGGCACCCGGCTGTCAGCACTCTTTTCATAGCAGGCCGCATTCTGGGGGGACACTTGGCAACCGTCAAATTCGTAGCGGTCCGGTTCTCCAGCTCTAAGGGGTGGCCACGGCAGCGGGCGGCGCGGTGGCAGACTCGAGTGCCGACTGTGCCAGGAACACGGTGCGCTGTTCGGGATCGTTGATCAATGTCTCGAGAGGCAGGCGGCCGCTGCCCACGATTACCTCGATGCCACGGGCCGTCATGCGTTCGGCGGCGACTACCTTCGAATACATCCCACCCAGTCCGACGGCCGACCGCGTGCCCCAGGCCAGCGCCTTGGTCTCCTCGGTCACCGCCGTCACGGTGCGCACCAGAGTGTCGGACGAGGCGCCGTCGGAGCCCGCTCGGCGGTGCATCAGTCCGGCCACGTCGGTGAGCAGCAGCACCTGATCGACGTGCAGGCGCTCGGCCACCAGGGCGGCCAGAATGTCGTTGTCGGTAAAGTGGCCGCGGTGCTCCAGTTCCTCCTTGTTCACCATGTCGTTCTCGTTGATGATCGGCACGATCCCGCGCTGCAGATACGCCAGCAGCAGCTCCGTCACCGTGCGCTCCTCGCGTGGAGTGGCGAAACTGTAGTGGGTCAGGAGCAACTGCGCGGTCTCGCGGCCGTAGTAACCGAGATAGTCGCGGTAGTATTTCATCAACCGCGTCTGCCCGATGCCGGCCAGGATCTGCAGCTCCAGGGTCTCGGTCGGCCGCTCCGTCAACCCGGACACCTCCATGCCGGCCGCTACCGCACCCGAGCTGACCAGCACGATACGGTCGCCGGCAGCCATCAGGGCCGCGACTTCCGCGCATTTGGTTACCAGGAAGACGTGATCCAGGCGACCCGAGGGACCGATCAGTCCGCTGCCGATCTTGATCAGGCGCGTCAAGGGGCGAGCTCTTCGAAGTGAAACGTGCGCGCGCCGCTCTCGTAGTCGGCCACCACCTGACCGCTGCCGCGCACCTGGTACTTGTAAGTGACCAGCCCGTCGAGGCCCACCGGGCCGCGGGCATGAATGCGATTGGTGGAGATGCCGACCTCGGCTCCCATGCCGAAGCGAAAGCCGTCGGCGAAGCGCGTGGAAGCGTTCCACAACACGGTGGCGGAGTCGACCCGGGCCAGGAAGTCGTCGGCGGCCGCGGCGTCGGCGGTGACGATGGTGTCGGTGTGGTGGCTGCCGTGGGCGTTGATGAACTCGATCGCCTGGTTGCGGCTCTCCACCACCTTGATCGCCAGCACCAGGTCCAGGTACTCGGTGTCCCAGTCGGCGGCGCTGCACGGCGCGGCGTCCACCAGCGCGCAAGTGGCGGCGTCGCCGCGCAACTCCACTCCCGCTACGCGCAACTCCGCCGCCGCGGCCGGCAGGAAGCGCGGGGCCACGGCGGCGTGCACCAACAGCGTTTCGGCGGCGTTGCACACCGCCGGGTACTGGGTCTTGGCATCGCGGGTGATGCGGGTCGCCATAGCCAGGTCGGCGGCGGCGTCCACGTAGACATGACAGATCCCGTCGGCGTGGCCCATCACCGGAATGCGGGTGGCGTCCTTGATGCTGCGCACCAGCTCGTTGCTGCCGCGCGGGATGATCAGGTCCACCAGTTCGTCCAGTTCCAGCAGGGACTGAATCTCCTCCCGGGTCGCCGCCAGGTGCAGGGCGCCCGCCAGTGCCGCATCGTCGCGCAGTGCATCGTCGATAGCCGCAAACAATGCAGCGTTGGAGCGACTCGCCTCCGAGCCGCCCTTGAGGATGGCGGCGTTGCCCGCCTTCAGGCATAGCGTGGCGATCTGCACCAGTGCGTCGGGCCGTGATTCGAACACCACTCCCAGCACGCCGATGGGCACCGCGATGCGGGTCAACAATAGATCGTCGTCCAACCGCCGCCGCCACTGCACCGCGCCCACCGGGTCGGGCAGCGCGATCAGTTGCCGCACCCCTTCCACGACACCCGAGAACTTCTTCTCCAGGCCGAGGCGCTGGACCAACGGCGGCGCCACGCCGGCGCCGGCCGCGTGCTCCAGGTCGGCTCGGTTGGCGGCCAGAATGGCATCGCGCTGCGCTTCCAGGTTAGCGGCGATGCGCTCCAGCGCGGCGTTCTTGGCGGCAGTCGAGGCGGCGGCCAGACGGTGGCTGGCGGCACGGGCGGCCTCGGCCATCGCCCGTACCGCGCTGGCGGAAGCATCAGTTGCCATGGGTCAAGCCTTCCCCAGCTCACGGCTGCGTGCCGTGGCGGCTTCCACGGTGCGCTCCAGGGCGCTGCGCACGGCCCCCGCCTCCAGCTCGCGGCGCCCGGCGACGGTGGTGCCGCCAGGGGAGCTGACCATCTCCACCAGGTCGTCCGGCGCCATGGCGCGCTGCTGCATCAGCAGCGCGGTGCCGAGCGCGGTCTGCACGGTAAGCGCCGCGGCCACCTCCGGCTGCAGCCCCTGCTGCACGCCGGCGGCGCTGAGCCACTCGATGAGACGCGCGAAATAGGCGGGGCCCGAGCCGCTGAGGCCGGTAACCGCGTCGAGGTGCTCCTCCGGCACCTCGTGCGCCTCTCCGGCCGCCGCCAGCAGGCGGGCCACCAGGTCGCGGTCGCCTGCGCCAGTGCCGGCGCCCATGGCGAACCCGGCCGCCATGGACCCCACCAGGCAGGGCGTATTGGGCATCACCCGCACCAGCCGGGCACGGGGCATGAGGGTCGCCAGTCGGGCCAGCGACACGCCGGCGAGAATGGAGATGATCAACCCGTCGCTGTCGTGCAGCGGGGCGCTGGCGGTCGCTACGTCCTGCGGCTTGACCGCCAGGAAGCAGGCATCCGCGGCGTGGCAGGCAGCGGCGGCGTCGGCGGCCACCGTCACGCCGTGCAACTCACGGCTGAACAGCGCGCAGCGCTCGGCCAGCTTGTCGTACACGGCGATCCGCGCCGCCAGACCGGCGCCCTGCAGGCTGCGGGCGAGCGCGAAGCCCATGTTGCCGGCCCCTATGAAGCCAATCGTGCTCACGGTCGAGCGACCTTAGCAGGCGGGCCGGTGGGAAGCAACGGGCCGCCACACCACGTTCGACGTGCCCGCGTTCTCTTCCGGCCCCGGGACCCAACTCACGGGCGCAGACAAGCTCCCTGCGCCATCCGGTCGCGTATCGCCGTCGGGCAACTCCGGGCTGCTGGTGCGGGCCACGGTCATGGTCGCGCCCGACTCAGGCGCAATGCTCGCCAAGCGCGCCGGAGCCAAAATCGAGGTGCTCATTCGGGGCCGGGCGGCCGACAGCAGCTGGCCCCGATCCGACGGGCAATGTTCGCCCTAGGACTCCGCACGGACGCAAGAACATCCTCCCGACCTCTGCATCGCCTTGGCTCAGACGACATCCGAGCACACCATTCTAGGTTCATAACAGAACCCATGCAACTAACGTCGAATAACTGATCGAACATGAATCGTATCGCCGAATCGTACTGTCTTGGATGACGGTAATCTGTGCGGCCTAGGCGGCAGCGCGGCATACGGATGGTGGCGCATCACTGTCATCAATGGTGTCGCGCGGTACGTGATCGCCTCGCTGTCAATGGGCACGCGGGCGGCACGACCGGCCGTACCAGGATTGGTCTGCACAGGCGGTTGTTCCATGCATCCGTTCAACTTCGAGGGCGGCAGTGTCCACGGTGCGGGGGATACCACACCGACCGGGCTCTCCGCGAGCGCGAGGCCGCACCCGCGACCGCACGGAGCGGTATGCTGCAGCCCTCGGCAATAACCCTGACGGTGCCCGTTCACGATTCGCCAAATGGCATCCGTCCATGCCTCAAACTGACTAGCCTCTATTTCGGACAGCCCCGCTCCGGATGCACCTATGTCACTCGTAACGCGACAAACGTACGACCGTCGCGGCTCTCGCTCGGGAACCTATGCTATTCGCAAAAACGAAATGTAATACACGCTGCATTCTGACCGTTCCGGCGCACTGCTTGTAGTTTTTTTTGCCAAAACGCATTGCATGAATAGCGAACTGTCAATTAGGCTTAGCTCAATTATGGCATGGGGTAGCTGTAGGCTACGGGGTATTCGGAACGCAGGTGAATAGCGAATCTGTTTCGACACTGTCGGAGGGAAATCCGCCTCGGGGTGCCGGGGTAATGCAATCTGCGTATCTCGAAATGCTCAATCCGAGCATGCTCCGCATCGCACTCACCACGTTAGCGGTTGCCGTGGTTGCGTTCACGGTCGTCGGCCCGATTGGCACCTACACTACGCTCCCGCCGCTGGATCGTCTGGTTTACGCGGTCGTCTCCGCCTTTTTCTGTTGGCCTATCGTCTACTCGCTGAACGTGGTGACGGTTTACTTCACACGAAGACGATCGCCGCTCCAGGTTGGCCTCGCCGTGGCGTTCGTAATACTGATCATGGCGTTCCCCTGTGCCGCCATCGTGTATACGTTCCAGGCGCTGTTCTATCCCCAGTATTCGCCCAAGATCCGGTTCCCGACGATCTACTTGATGTCGGCGACTGCGACGCTGACGTGCCACTTCGTGTTCCACTACGTGCTTTGCCAGCGGCTCAAACATGCCGCCAGAAGGGGACCGGAAAGTGCCGCCCCGGGCGCAACCCCCGCCCCCGAAGTTGGTGCCGGTGGTGCGGCCGATCAACCGCTGGTCCGGTCCATGGAGCCGCCGCCAGCGGCGGCTCCGGCCGCCGTCTCGCCCCCACCCGAGACGGCGCAACCGGCCGAGACGCCGTTCGCCGGCGATGCCGGCTCACCGCCGCGTGCGGCGCGCACGACGCTCGTCGATCGCCTGCTGCCGGATACCGGTGGCGAGATCATCTTTCTCAAGGCGGAGGGCCGATACGTCGAGGTCCACACCACCACCGGTACCAACCGCATGATAGCGCGCTTCGCCGACATCGTAGCTCAGCTTGAGGGTCTCGGGATCCAGGTGCACCGTTCCTACTGGGTCTCCCTCCGTCACACGACCGAATTGGTAAAGCGCGACACCCACACTCTGGTGCGCCTCACCGACGGTCGCGAAATACCGGTAAGCCGGACCTATCTCGCCGTCGTGCGTACCGCTCTGCGCGCCATCACCAGCTGAGCCACGCACCGCGGCCGCGCCCGGTGCTACAACAGAGCTGCCAGGACCCGGGAGTTGCGGGTGCGGTCGTAGCCATGAAGCCGGCTGGCCGGCAGTGTGTCCGGAGATGCCTCGGTGAATCCCTGCTCCATGAAGAAGTCCGCCGACTGGGTGGTCAGTGCCACCACCCGGTGCGCCCCGCGCGCCCGCGCCTGCTGCAACAGATAACCCACCAGGCGCGCGCCGGTGCCGCCGCCGCGGTAGCTCTCACTTACCACCAGGCTCTCGATCTCGGCGCTGTGATCATCGAGCAGGCGCAGCGCGGCACAGCCCTGCACGGTGTCATCCACGCGGTACACATAGTAGTCGTCCAGCCGCTCGGCAACGTCGGTCGCGCTCCTCGGCAACAGCAGTCCCGCATCGATCTGAGGCTGTACCAGGCGCATGATCTCCGCCACGTCGGCCGCGCGTGCCGCTACGATGTCGATGTACTGATCGGCGTAGAACATGGTGCCGACACCATCGGCGGAGAAAATTTCGTCGATCAGGATGCCGTCGCGGCGGCCGTCCACGACGTGCACCCGGTCCACGCCTCCGGCACAGGCACTGACCGCGGCGCCGACCAGGGCACCGGCGTCGGCGCCGAGCTGCTCCCCACAACGCTCCAGCAGACGCTCGGCGGCGCGGTAGTCGACGCTGGAGTAGTATCCGTCGGTCCGCGTCGCCAGCTCGATTCCGGCACAGGGGACCGCGGCGACACCCGCTCCGGTCCCCACCAGAAATACCTTGGCCGCCTGCAACGCGCATGCCACCGCCACCACCAGTTCGAGACTGGAGATGTTGTACGCCTTGCCGACGGCGTTCCAGCCGATGTTGGAGATGATGGGGATGGCGCCGGTCTCCAGCAACGCGCGCAACAGATCCGCGTCGATGCGTTCCACCCGGCCGGTGCGTTGGTAGTCGACGCCGTCCACCACTCCCGCGGTGCGCGCCCGCACCCAGTTGCCTACCACCGCGCGCGCCCCGCTTTCGGTGAGCAGGGCGAGTAACTCGTTGACCACGCTGGCCGAGCCCCGCATCACGGCGGCCATGTCGGCTTCCCCGGTGATACGGCGCTCGCCGATGCCGGCCGGTGCCGCCGGCCGCACCGGCAGCGCTCCGGCGGCGCTGCCCAGTGCCGCTTCGATGGCCTGCCGGGCGCCTGGTACCAGCACGGTTCGGATTCCCATGCGCTGCAGGAGCACGATGTCCTTGATCAGCATCGGCAGCAACGGTGCACCGAGCAGGTCGTCCTCGATCCGCAGGACGAACAGGCGACCACGGTATTGGCTCAGGTAGGTGAGCACGTCGCGGGTCGCGGCGACGGAAGCGGCGGCGGACATGGCGCCATTGTCACCGCTGTGCCTGACCCTCTCAAGGGGCAAAACCAGGCGGCAGGCATCGACGCCGGCACCGGTCCCATGCTACCTGATGGATAATGAACCGGGGCATGACCGGCGGCGGTCCCTTGCATGCGCACACGGAGGGCTAAGTCCCTGGCATTCGGCGTTGCAGCCGTCCTCCTCGCCGCGCTGGCGTTCGTGGCCGCGGCGTTCGGTCTGCAGCGGCCGCTGATGTACCCGCGGCCGCCGCTGCCTGCCGTCGCGCCACGATTGCCGGCCGGCACCGAGCAGCACTGGCTTGGGCAGGCGAAGGACGTGGAGACCTGGCTGCTGCGGCCCGCCGCCCCGGCTGCTCCATTCCCGCTCATCATCTACACCCACGGTAACGGCGAGCTGATCGATCATTGGATCGAACCGTTCTCCGCCATCACCGCGGCCGGCATCGGCGTGCTGTTGGTGGAGTACCCCGGCTACGGCCGCTCCGGGGGCAGGCCCACCCGGCGGAGCATTGCCGCGGCCATCGTCGCCGCGTACGACTTGGCGCGTGATCATCCCGATGTCGACGCGGGTCGCATCGTGGCGTATGGGCGCTCGCTGGGAGGAGCCGCGGCCTGTGTGCTCGCTACCCACCGGCCGCTGGCGGCGCTGGTGCTCGAGTCGACGTTCACCAGCACCGCGGACCTGATGCCCCGGTTCCTGCCGCGAGCTTGGGTGCTGGATCCGTTCGACAGCCTCTCCGTGGTGGCTGCCGGGGTCGCGCCGACTCTGGTGCTGCACGGCGCCCAGGACCACGTGATCCCGTATACGCACGGCGAGGCGCTGGCCCGGGCCGCCGGGACGGCCCCGGTGCGCATGCCGTGCGGACACAACGACTGTCCCCGGCCGTGGACCGCGCTGCTGCGGTTCCTGCGCCAACAGGGGATCACTCCGTAGTTGCCGCGGTTGCACATCCGCCACGCGGCCGGTAGATTCGGCCACTACGCGGCGCTATCGCGTCGCGTGCTCCACATTGCAACCACCCAGGAGTCGCTGTGATCCATCCCTTACGAGGGCCGAGCATGAGGCTACCGTCCTCATGACCCGGCTGCACAACTTTTCCGCCGGTCCCGGCGCGCTGCCGCTGCCGGTGCTGGAGGAAGTTCGCGAAGCGCTGCTCGAGCTGCCCGGCGCCGGCGCTTCCGTCATCGAGATCAGCCACCGCTCGCAGCAGTTCGCGGAGATTGTGGCGGAGGCCAGGGACAACATACGCGCGCTGCTGGGAATCGGCGACGATTACGAGGTGCTGTTTCTGCAGGGCGGCGCGCAGCAGCAGTTCGCGTTGATCCCGATGAACTTTCTCGCCGGCACCGGGCGCTGTGCGGAGTACGTGGTGAGCGGCTATTGGGGCCGCAAGGCGTATCGGGAAGCCGGCGCGGAGGGAAGCAGCGCGGCACTCTGGGACGGCGCCGGCGACGATTACCGGCGCATGCCCGACGCCTCCGAGCTGGTGCTGGACCACTCCCGCCGCGAGCGTGCCGCCTACGTCCACTACACCGCCAACGAGACCATCCAGGGTACCCAGCTTCGGGAGCTGCCCGGATTCGGCCCGGTGCCCGCGATCTGCGATGCCTCCTCCGAAATCCTCTCCCGGCCGCTGCCGCTGGAACGCTGCAGCATGCTCTACGCCAGCGCGCAGAAAAACCTGGGGCCGGCCGGGGTCACGCTGGTGATCATCCACCGCGACCTCCTGGAGCGCGGCGCCGAGGGGCTGCACCCCATGCTCGACTACCGCGAGCTGGCGGCTCAGGACTCAATGCTGAACACGCCGCCGGTGTTCGCGATCTATGTCACACTGCTGGTAACGCGCTGGATTCGCGATGAGATCGGCGGGCTGGAAGCGATGGCGCGCCGCAACCGGACCAAGGCGGAGACCCTGTACCGGGTGCTGGACGGTTCCGGCGGCTTCTATCGGGGCCACGCCCGGCCGGAGAGCCGGTCGCACATGAATGTCACCTGGCGGTTGCCCGCCGAGGAGCTGGAGCGGCGCTTCCTGGAAGAGGCAGCCGCGGGCGGCTGTATCGAGTTGCGCGGGCATCGTTCGGTGGGCGGCATACGCGCTTCGCTGTACAATGCGGTGACCCTGGAGAGCTGCCGGGAGCTGGTCGGTTTCATGACGGAGTTCCTGCGCCGCTACGGGTAGTGCGCCGCCCCGGTGCGTGCGGCGGCGGCCGGTGCAGTCGGGACCGGTTCACGGAGTAGAGGAGCATGGAAGACGGATGTTGTACCCCTGATGCGGCGAGTGTCCGCAACGGAGCACCCGGCGCGGCCAGACCCGGCCCACGGCCTGCGGCGCAGGCTGCGGTGGGCGGTGCGCATGACGATGGCCGTCCCATGTACGAGCTCGAGGCGACCACCTTCCTGATGGGGACCGCCGCCGGCGACGGCTTTCCGGCGGACGGCGAAGGCCCGATCCGCGAGGTCTCGCTGAGCGGCTTCGCCATCGATCTGGGTGCGGTAAGCAATGACGATTTCGCCGCTTTCGTGGAAGACAGCGGCTACGTGACGGAGGCCGAGCACTTCGGCTGGTCGTTCGTGTTCAAGAATCACGTCCCCAAGAGCACCTTCAAGAAGCAGCTCGTGCGCACCGTGCCGGGGCTGGCGTGGTGGTACGCGGTGGACCGCGCCTGCTGGAAGCGGCCGGAGGGGCCGGGCTCGAACGTCAGGAAGCGCGGCGACCATCCGGTGACCCACGTCTCCCACGCCGACGCCCGCGCCTACTGCGCCTGGGCCGGCAAGCGGCTGCCGAACGAAGCGGAGTGGGAGCTTGCCGCCCGCGGCGGCCTGGAGCAGCGCACCTACGCCTGGGGCGATGAGCTGACCCCCGGCGGCAAGCACTACTGCAACATCTGGCAGGGCCAGTTTCCCGATCGCGACCTGGCCGCGGACGGCTACGCCGGCACCTGTCCGGTACGGGCGTTCCCGGCCAACGGCTACGGCCTTCACAACGTAGCCGGCAACGTGTGGGAGTGGTGCGCGGACTGGTTCAGCCCCGACCACCACCTGAACACCTCACGCACCGACCCCGGCGGACCGCCGCGCGGCAGCAACCGGGTGATGCGCGGCGGCTCCTTCCTGTGCCATCGCTCGTACTGCAACCGCTACCGCGTCGCCGCCCGCACCAGCAACTCCCCCGACAGCTCCACCGCCAACCTCGGCTTCCGCTGCGCCCGTTCGCTGTAACTCAGCCGCGCAGCGGGCTCACCCTGTGAGCGGCTCACCCGGTGAGCTTGGCGAAGCGGGAGAAGAAATCGGGGAACGTCTTGGCCGTGCAGCCGGGGTCGGATATTGCGATGCCGGGCGTGCGCAGGCCGGTGACGGCAAAGGCCATGGCGATGCGGTGGTCGTCGTAGGTCTCGATGGTGGCACCGTGCGGGGCGGCGGGCTCGATGCGCAGGCCGTCGTCGCGCTCCTCGACCGGCACCCCGAGGCGGCGCAGCTCGGTGGCCAGCGCGGTCACCCTGTCGGTTTCCTGCAGGCGCGTGTGGGCGATACCGCGGATGGTGACCGGCGACTTGGCGAACGGGGCGACCGCCGCCAGCGTCGGCGCCGTGTCACTGATCGCGGCCAGATTGACGTCGACGCCGGCGAGCCGGGGCGGTCCCTGCACGGTGACCGCGTCGCCCCGCCAGCGCACCTTGCAGCGCATCTGCAGCAGTACCTCCAGGAAGGCCAGGTCGCCCTGCAGCGAATCGCGCGTCAGGCCGGCCACGCGGACCCGACCGCCGGTGACCGCGGCGGCGGCAAAGAAGTAGGAGGCGTTGGTGGCGTCTGGCTCGATCAGTAGTTCCTGCGCCCGGTAGCGTTGCCCGGCGGCGATATGCAGGCTCGGACCACTGCCCGCCGCGATCACGCCGAACTGCTCCATGAGCCGCGTGGTCATCCCCACGAACGGTTTCGACACTAGCTCGCCGGTGATGTGCACGGTGGTCGCCTTGCGCGCCAGCGGGGCGACCATCAGCAGGGCGGAGATCGGCTGACTGCTGCGCAGGCCGGAAATCTCCAAATGGCCGCCCGCCAGCCCGCCGCCGCAGATTGTGAACGGCATGCGCGGCGGCTCGGAGGCGGAAGAGATGCGCGCTCCCTGGGCCGCCAGCGCCGCCAGCAGCTCGTCCATCGGCCGCTCGCGCATGCGCGGCACACCGTCGACCGTGTAGCAGCCATCGCCCAGCGCCAGCACGGCCGTGAGA
>JAKZWC010000266.1:0-3025 GCA_047515735.1 Spirochaetales bacterium
CACTGAACCAGTACGGGGAGAAGTGATCCAGCAGCGCCCAGAAGCCGTGCAGCGGCGCTGCCTCGCCACGCGCCTGGCAGGCGCGCTTGAACGCATCGTAGGGAACTTAGCGTAGATACAGGCCGAAATCCGCCAGCTCCAGCTCGTGCTGCACCGGGTTGGGGGTGCAGCAGTGGTAGAGGGTGAACCGCCGCTCCGGGTTGGCCGCGACCGCGGTGCAGATCCGGCTCAGGGTGTCGACCGAGTGGCTGTGTCCCTGGAACGAGAACCCGTCCGGTATCATCCGCACGTCATTGATCGCCGCGTACACCCGCACCGTGGTGTCATTTGGCTGGGTGAATCCCTCACTGGAGCGGCTGGTCTGCGGCAAGCGGAAGATCGCCACAGGCAAACCGGCTTGTTGCGCGAACAACAGGCTCTGCTCGGCGACCACCTTGCTCCACGGGTATCCCACCACGCCGAGCGGAAACAAGCGCTTCATGGGGGCGAGATCCGGCTGTCCCTGATGGCCGATGCTGCTTTCGGCGAACTCGTTGGCGAAGTCGCAGAAGTATTGCGGGAACACTCCCATCGTCGAGGCGTAGAACAGATGCTTGCGGCGGTTGTGCAGACACAGCTCCAGCACGTTGCGCATGCTGAACGCGTTGGTCTTGCGGATCGCGAGATAGGACGCGGAGAGAGAGACGTCCGCCGCGAAGTGATGGACCGCGTCAATGCGCCGGGCCAGTTCGTCGAAGGCGGCCTGGCTCAGGCCGAAGCGCGCTGCGCCGATGTCGCCGGTCACCACGCGGATGCGCGCCGCGAACGCCTCGTCCCAGATCTCGGCCTCCTCCAGGGCGGCGCGCAGGCGCTGCAGTCCATGCTCGCGGTCCGCGGCCCGCACCAGGCAGTGCACCACCAGACCGCCGTCCATGCGCAGCAGGTCGCGCAGCACGAACCGGCCCACGAACCCGGTCGCCCCGGTCAGCAGCACTTCCCGCACATCGGCCACCGGCACCGCCGCAGGCGGCATGCCATCGCTGATGGCGCGGCGAACGAATGCCCGCAGGCTGTCCACGTCCCGCTGACACTGCGGCGGCAGCGCGCCGGCCAGCGGCGCTACTCTGCTGTCGGCTGCGGTTGCTGTGCCCAAGCCGTGCTCTTCCTATTCGCTCCCCGCTGCGGTACCCAGGTCACGGTTGATGACCCGGTGACCACGATCGAATCGGGGCACTAATTCACAGTTCCAGTGAAGCAGTTCTTCTAATACGTCCTGGTCGTCAAAGTGTCGGTCTCTGCAAAGGAAGTAGCTCTTTCGCCGGCGGGATCGTTCGAGATGCGAGCGGATGGATGCATACACAAGTGCATCCTGCGGCGAGAAGTCGTGCTTCCGTTGATAGTCGGACGAGTCGTTCAGAACCGATGCGCTCAGCGGTATTATCTCGGCACATTGAAGGATCCGGGAGCATACTGCACTCAGATTCCTGTTTGCCTCCTCAGCACTAGTAATCAGCAGATCAGTGAGTCCGCGAAATCCCTTCAACTGAGCGGCATTGGTCGCGGTCCGAGCTATCTGCCTGAGTTGAACGTCATTCACAGGCTTCGGATTCCTCCTGCTTTAGGGCAAGTTCCAGCACGTAATTCGACTCGACGTAAATATTCACACTACCGGTTCGTATTCGAGATGCCCATCTTTGACGGCAGTGAGAAGTACAGACTCGACAAGTCTGCGTAGCGTATCCGTATTCTCGCTCGCCCTTCGCGCCGACCGCATCACATCTCCCAGCCAAGCCCCCACTACCAGCTCAAATGCATGACCACTAACACTTTCGGGACTTACGCCGGAGCTCTCGAAATAGGGTGCGAATTCCGCTGTCGTATCGGCTTTGTGAGTTGGCGGGACAGGAACCGGCTTTGTTCCGGCGTCCTTCCACATATACAGACGGTCGGGCGTTACCAAAAGAAAGAAGTCAACACCATCGATGTCCCCGTGGGCAAGAATGTTCCGTCGCGTCATTGCAGCCCACGTGAGTGACGTGCCGATCTTACTCTTGATCTCTACGATGGCGATCAACCGACCATGGGAACTGTAAAGCGCGAGGTCAGCCCGAGTGGACATCACGGAACCTCCGAGCCAAATCGGGGTTGGCAGAACAATGCGGCCATGGCAGCGGATACGTCAAGAAACGCGAACCCTACGAGGTGACTGGACTGCTGGTGCCTTCTGGGACGTGCGCCGCGGCAGTATGCGGATAGCAAGCACGGCCAAGCAGGCGCCGGAGTGCTGAAGCACGGTCAGGCGTCACCGGTCAATCGCCCGGAGTGGCAATCGAGGGCACCAGCACCCGCCGGGGCGGCATTCCTGCCCGCTTCCGGGGCGGTGCCGTGGGGAAGTGGTCGGCGGCGGTGCTGGCGAAGGCGGAAGGGACGCGGCGGGCGGGCGGCGGCTCGGTGACCGCATGCTCGGCGCCGGCGGCTTCTGCGTCGGCGGTGGCCTCGTCGCCGGCCTGGTCGCCCTGCATGATCGCTTCGGCCAGCGACAGGCAGGTGGCGGTGGTCATCAGCTCCAGGGCGCTGACCTGATGGTTGAACTGCATGCGGATGAACGCGCCCAGCTCGGCGACCGAGATGGAGGTGAGGCCGAAGCTGGACAGGGGCTCCTCCGGGCTGCCTTCGTCGTGGCCGCACAGCTCGGCCACCTTGGCGGCGATCTGCGCTACCACCGCGTCCTGGGTGAGCTGGCCGCCGGTGTCGACGGCGAACGCGTCCTGGTTGCTGAGCACCCTGCCGGTGCGCAGGTAGTCGGGCGAGTCGACCGTCCACGGCGGACGCGAGAAGAGGGCGGTGATGACGTGGTCGCGGCCGCCCATCGCGCGCATGGCGTAGTCGAGGTTGGTGATGGCGAAGTCGGCGCTGACCGGCGGCACGCCGCCGGCCCGGCTCATGCGCAGCACGTGCAGGTTGCGAGCCGCCATGCCGGCCTCGGCGACCGCGGCGAGGTTGTAGCACAGCGCCGGCAGCCCCTGGCGGCGGCGCAGGGCGGCCA
>JAKZWC010000267.1:0-8353 GCA_047515735.1 Spirochaetales bacterium
CTGCAATCTCGACCATTGCGCGGCTGACCGGTGACGCCGCCGGCGCTCCGTCGAACCTGATTGATGGAGCATCAAGCATGCCGTTATCTTGGCAGTTCGATCTGAACGAATCAAGAAGGCAGAAAAAATTCTGCATAATTCGCACGGCAAGCCCTCAGTTCAGGTCGCTGTTGTTGCGTGCCTACTCGCCGCGGGATTTGACGCTATAGCGACGCGTAGTCCATTGTCGCAACGGTTGGGTCTGAGCTGCAACGGTCGCCTGAGTTGTCCGGAATTTGGCAGGCAGAAAGCCGCAAGGGAACGCAAAACGTACGTGCTGAAGACCTCTCCCGACGCAGACCAAGGGGCCTCTTTTCGGACCAGATCAGGACAACCGGGATACCGTTACGAAGCTGGGAGGGCAACCGTTTCGGGCCCGGTGCCGGACCCTCCGGGGGCAGTAATAAAGCGGGTAGCCGGGGCGCCGCGGAACCATCGTGGCGAGGCGCGACCGCTTACCCGCTACAGCAACACTGCTCCCGGAAACAGGAAGTGTAGCAACGCCACCGCTATTCCCGCCAAGCCCACCGGCACGCGGCAGCCGAGGGCGAGGTGAGCCGTCTTCTCCACCGGTCCATCAGCCGGGACTACTCGGGAAGATCCCTCTTTGGTGGTATGAACCGGCCGTTCCATTCCCACCTCGGGTTCGACTCCGTCCTCTTCCGTAGGACGGAGCGCGGTAACTACCAGGGATCCGCCGAGGACGATGCCGGCAAGTGCGGGCAGTAGATCACCCACCACCACGATCTGCAACGAGTTGGCGTACACCAGCAGTTTCAGGATGCCCACGGCCGCGGTGATGCTACCGATGGTCAGTCGTGCGGTGCGCCGGTTGAGCCCCGGGAGCAGCAACTGCAAACCGGGGAAATGCGCCGCCAGATAGTCGCCGGCCAGAGTGACACCGGCCAGAAGGTTGGTCACGATAGACAAGAAGTAGAACTGCATCGGGTTCCTCTCAGACGGCATCATCATACAATGCAGCGTGCGTCGCGGTCAATCGCCGGGCCAGGCGGCGCGGCCGAGATGGGGCAGCAGGTCCTCCGCCAGAAACCAGCCGCCTGCGCCCAACGCCTGTCGCGCCGCGGCCGCGTGCACCAGAACCCCGGCCCGGGCGGCGGCAGCCGGCGTTAGTCCACGGCTGAGCAGTCCGGCCACCACGCCCGCCAGCACGTCGCCCGCACCGCCGGTGCCGAGGGCCGCATTGGCGGCGTCCAGCAGCGCCAGCCGGGCGCCCTCGGACGCTGCTCCGCGCTGGCCGGGAGCCGCTGGAGCATGGCTGCCACGCGCCACGTAACTCACGTGACCCTTGAGGATCACGGTCGCCTGCCAGCGGTCGGCGGCAGCGGTAGCCGCGCCTGCCGGGTCGGCAAGCACCTCCGCGGTAGGGATGCCCAACAGACGCCCCATCTCTCCCGGATGCGGCGTCAGAACCCAACGCCCGTGCAGCCGCCGCGGCTGCCCCTCCTCTGCCGCGAGCCGGGCCAGCAGCGTGAGTCCGTCGGCGTCCAGCACGCCGGGCAGCGGCGCCTCCAGCAACTCGCCGAGCAATGCGCGCCGGGCGCCGTCGAGGCCCCACCCCGGCCCCACCAGCAGTGCCTCGTGACGCGCCAGCAGGGCCTGCAGATCGGGCCCTTCGGTGACGTCGAGGCGGCGGCACATGGTGGAGCGCGCCGCCGGCGCTACCAGCCGGTAGGTCCGATCATCGACGTACAGGGTAACCAGACCCGCGCCGACCCGCGCCGCCGCCGCGCAGGCCAGATGTCCTGCTCCGGTGGTACCGGGAGAGGCGGCGAACACGGCGACGTGGCCGCGGGTACCCTTGTGCGCGTCCACCGCTGCCGCCGGCAGCAGATCGGACAGGAGATCATCGGTAAGCAGGTCGCAGCCGGCGGCAGGATCGGTGAGCAATGCGCGCGGAAACCCGGCCGCGACCACCAGCACCTCCCCGGCCGCGGTGCGCGCCGTCGGCAGATAGAGACACCGTTTCGGCAGCCCGATGGTCACGGTGGCGGTGGCGCGCACCAGCGGACCGCCCCGGTAGCCGTCGCGCAGGCCGCTCGGCACGTCGATGGCAACCACCTTGCCGGGAGCAGCGTTGATGCGTTCGACGACCGCCGCCGCGGGCGCCGCCAGCTCGGCCCGCAGCCCGGTTCCGGTAATCCCGTCGAAGATCCACCTGGCCGCGGCGATGGCGGCATCCGCGTCCTGTCCTACCGCAACCTGAATACCCAGCGCGCGGCACGCAGCCAGGTTATCGGCGGGTGGCCCGCCCGGCCGCGGCTCGCCCGCGGCCAGCACCACGACCACCTCGCCGGCGCCACCGTTGCGGGCGTGACGTGCCATGACCAGGGCATCGCCGCCGTTGTTGCCGCGGCCGGCCACGAACACCAGCGGCCCCGGTGCGGTGGATCCTGCCCACAGGTGGGCGTGCACCGCGGCATACGCATTGGCGCCGGCATTCTCCATCAGCACGTTGCCGGGCAAGGCCCACTCGCTCTGGGCACGCCTGTCGATCGCCGCCATTCGGGCACCGGTTACCACTCGCAGCGGACGCAGGTTGCGCCACGCCGCCGGGCCTACTTGCCTGGTCCTCATCGCCTGCTTCCCGCTACCTCCGTGGTGCTATCTCCGCTACCAGCAGGTCACTGCGCCACCACACGACGCGTGCCCGCTCGTCCTCCGCCAGCAACGCGTACAGTACGCCGCCGGCGCTCATTCCGAGGGACACGAACCGCAGGCCTGCCTCGTCGATTCCGAACAGCCGGCGGGTGACGACCCTGCCCCCGCGCCCCAACACTACCAGCGAGTGGACCTGCTCGTTCTCCCGGCGGGTCAGGAACAGCAGCCCGTCCGTCGTCACGCCAAGCGGGTAATACGCCGGCGCCGGCAGGTCTTCACCGCCGCCGGCCTCGGCGCCGCGGCGCGATCCGCCGGCGGGCAGCGCAAACGACCCGACTACGCTGTGCGTGGCCAGATCATATACCCGCACTCCCGGTGCGTCGCGGACACCTTCGGGTTCCCGAGCGCCGCTCTCCGCGGGCGCCGCGTCGACGAACAACAGCAACTGTCGCTCCGTCAACTGCGGTATCACCTCCCAGACAACCAGAGATTCCTCGTCGCCGAGTGCTCCGACGTAGGCCAGCTCCACCTGCTCCTGAAGCCGGCCATCCGCGTCGTACCAGTAGCTGAGCCACTGCCGAGGCGTACGCGCGACAACTACCAGGACATCATCCGCGGTCACCGTTAGCCGTTGGATGTGCGGAAACGGGGTTCCGCCGACGCCCTCCCGGCCGATCGCGCCGAGATATCGCCCACCGGAGGCAAACCGCTCAACCAACTGGCCAGGGCCACCGGCGACCCCGCTGGGCGCCGTGTCTGCCACGAATATCCGCTGCGTGCTGTCCACCGCCAAGTGCCTCGGATCGTGCAACGCGTGGGGTACCGCCAGCCGCGTGGCTGCTGCCGCCGCCAGCCCCACCGGCTCAGGATTGCTGCGCGGGTCGTATATGATCAGCAGCAGGTCGCCGTAGGACGAGAGCTGCAGCACCTTCCGCGCATTGCCGTTGGCGATGTAGAACAACCCGTCTCGCATGCTGATCCGCGTCGTATGGCGCACCGCTGAGCCACCGATGCGGAACAGGTCCAGCTGCTCGTCCAGCGGACCGAGGCTCAGACTGAACAGTTCGTCGCGCGCCAACTCCGGCGGCGGTTGTCGGGTGCACCCAGCCGCTAACAAGCAAACGACGAACGCCAGGCCGACGAGCGTCACCCGG
This sequence comes from Spirochaetales bacterium, assembly GCA_047515735.1. Lineage (GTDB taxonomy): Bacteria > Spirochaetota > Spirochaetia > SZUA-6 > Bin103 > Bin103. The sequence continues at coordinate 3,813 of JAKZWC010000267.1, forward strand.
ACCGCAATGCGGCAGCTCACACATGCCATCCTAGCAGCTTGGCAAGCACGGGTACAAGACAGACTTGCCTGCCCCCGTTCCGGACCGAGATCGCAAAGCCGCGTAGACCGGGACCGGCGCAGCGGCTACATTGAGGGCTATGGGCAGGGTCGTAGAGAAAGTACTGGGGTCGAAGAGTCAGCGTGACCTGAAATCACTCACCCCGCTGGTAGGCCGGGTCGGTGAGCTGGAGGCGAAGATGATCGCCCTGGACGACGCTGCATTCCCCGCCGTTACCCAGCAGTTGCGCGCACGTCTGGACGCCGGAGAATCACTCGATGCGCTGTTGCCGGAAGCCTTCGCCCTGGTCCGCGAAGCCGCCCGCCGGCGCTTGGGCGAGCGCATCTACGACTGCCAACTGATGGGCGGGGCGGTCCTCCACCGCGGTTCCATCGTAGAAATGAAGACCGGAGAGGGAAAGACCCTGGCCAGTGTTACGGCCGCTTATCTCAACGCCCTCGGCGGCGCCGGCGTACACGTCGTGACAGTCAACGACTACCTCGCAGAACGCGACGCTGAATGGATGGGTCGGGTGTTCGATCTGCTAGGTATTTCGGTAGGAGTAATACTCGCAAACATAGACAGTTCCCGGCGCCGTGCGGCGTACCGATGTGATATCACGTATGGCACCAACAACGAATTCGGATTCGACTACTTGCGTGACAACATGCAGTGGGAAGAGCGCGAAAAGGTCCAACGTGGTCACAATTATTGCATCGTTGATGAGATCGACTCCATCCTTATCGACGAAGCTCGGACGCCACTCATCATATCCGGGGTGGCCGACGACGACACCACTCGTTTTGCCCAGATCAACACCCTGGTAGATCTGCTCACGACGGTGAACAAGGATCCAGAGACCGGAGAGTATCCCGATGAGGCCGATGGCTATGTGCCCGAGGGTGACTACAAGGTGGACGAGAAGGGAAAACGTATTTCCTTTACCAGCCAGGGCATGTTAACCATCGAGACGATCCTCAAGCAGCGTAAGGTCATCAGCGATTCACTGTTTACCGATGACAACTTCGAATTCATCCACTACTTCACACAAGCACTGCGGGCGCACCGTCTGTTCCAGCGAGACGTCGACTATGTGGTTCAGGACGGCAAGGTTGAGATCGTCGATGAGTTCACCGGACGGATCCTGCACGGACGCCGATATTCGGACGGATTGCATCAGGCGATTGAAGCCAAGGAGCGGATCAGGATCTTGCAGCGAAGCCGCACCTTGGCATCGATCACGTTCCAGAACTACTTCAAACTGTATAACAAGTTGGCAGGAATGACCGGTACTGCAGACACGGAGGCCACCGAGTTCAGCAGAATATATGGGCTTGATGTAGTGGTTGTTCCGACCAACCGTCCGGTCGTAAGAAACGACGAAGATGACGAAATATTCTTGACCGAAGAGGACAAACTGGATGCGATTTGTGATGAGATTGCGGAGTGCAACGGGCGCGGGCAGCCGGTGCTGGTGGGAACCGTGTCCATTGAGAAATCGGAGCAGCTGTCCAGCATGCTGATTCGGCGTGGCATTCGGCACGAGGTGCTGAACGCCAAGAATCACGCGCGTGAAGCCACCATCATTGCGCAGGCCGGCGCGGCAGCTGGGGTAACCATCGCCACCAACATGGCGGGCCGCGGCACCGACATCAAGCTTGGCGGAAACCTGGAGTATGCCGCCCGCCGCAAGGGGTCGGCATCGGCAGCTGCGATGGAGCGAGCGCTGGCGGCGGAGCTGCCCAAGTGGCAGGCCAATTACGCTGCGGTGAAGGGCAGCGGCGGGCTCAACGTCATCGGTACCGAGCGCCACGAGTCGCGTCGCATCGACAACCAGCTACGGGGACGCTCCGGGCGTCAGGGCGACCCAGGACACTCACGCTTCTACATTTCCCTGGACGACGACCTGATGCGGCTGTTTGGCGAGAACATGCGCAGCGTGATTGCCAAGGTGGGCTTCACCGATGGCGAGCCGCTGGCGCATCCGTGGATCAACAAGTCCCTGGAGCGCGCTCAGCGTCGAGTCGAAGAGCGCAACTTCGAGACTCGCAAGCACCTGCTGGAATTCGACGACGTGCTGAACGAGCAGCGCAAGTTCATCTATGCCAAGCGTGACGAGATAACGGCCGCCGACAATCTGATCGAACGGGTCGTCAGCACCGTGACGGATGAGCTGGACGCGCTGACCGAGGAGGCTACCCACGAGCGCGGTTCGGGGGGTGACTGGAACGCGGTGCTCGGGACCCTCAAGACGCGTTACTTCTTTGCGCCCGAACACCCGGCCAACCACAACGCGGCGCTGCCGCGCAGCGAGTTTCAGGAGACTCTGAACGGCGAGCTACGCCGCACGCTGGAAATGAAGGCCGCAGAGATTGGAACTGCCGCGTTCAACCTGTTCATTCGCTACGAGTATCTGCGCGCCATCGATGCTCGTTGGCAGGATCATCTGGAAAACCTGGGCGCATTGCAGGAAGCGGTGCGACTGCGGGCGTATAGCCAGAAGAATCCCCTGCTGGAGTACAAGCTGGAAGGGTTCCAGATCTTCGATCGGATGCTGGAAGAGATCCGCCGGGCGATTGCCGAAAAGATCTTCAAAATCACCATTCGTCACAACGACCAGCAACGGGCCGCGGCGGTGCACGCCGGCGGCCACCTGGCCCGCCACCTTTCCATGAATCAGTTCGGCGGCGCCGCGGCCTCCGTCAACGGGGACGGGGCGCCCGGCGGCAACGGCGCCGGACCATCAGGAGGTGCGTCGGATGCGGCACGGCCGGCGGCAGTGCGGATGGCGCTCGGACGCCGCGCGGCGGCTGTCCAGAACGTGACCGGAACGGTATCGGCACAACGTTCGATGCCCAAGGTAGGACGCAACGAACCGTGCCCCTGCGGCAGCGGAAAGAAATACAAACACTGCCACGGCACCTGACCTGAGGTGGCGCCGTTGACCGCCAAAGAGGTCAGCGGAGGCCTGGAATCAGCTTAGCCGGGCTGAGCTGGATGTTGCCGCGGCGGATCTCGAAGTGGAGATGCGGGCCGGTTGAGCGGCCGGTCGATCCTACGCGCCCCACGGTCTCGCCACGACGTACCGTCTGGCCGCGACTTACGTAGATCCGGTCCAAGTGTCCATACAGCGACGAGTAGCCGTCCAGGAAATGGGACACGATGATGTAGTTGCCGAGCACAGCACCGCGGCCGACCGCGGCAACCCGACCGCCCTGGGTAGCGCGCACCGGCGTGCCGCGGGATGCAGCGATGTCGATTCCGCGGTGGAAACTTCGCCGGCCGGTGAAAGGATCTATGCGTGGGCCGAAGCCGGAGCTGACCCAACCATTGACGGGTCGCTCGAAGGCGGCGCCGATAGCCAGGGTCAACTCGCGCCCCGAGTGCTGCACACCGGGGAAGAACAGCTCCGTGGACGGCTGCAGGACGTCGCGGTTCACTCGGTTGGTGCTCAGCACCGTCTCCGGGAGCACTCCGTGGCGCAGACTCAGTTCATCCAGATCGTTGCCGACTGGCAGATAGATGCCGTCCTGATTGGGAAGCTGAATCAATTCGCCAACCGCGAGCAGATGGACGCCGACTCCGGCGGTACGATTCAGAGACGCCACGGTATCGAGGGTGAGCCCGAAGCGCTGTGCAATGACGCTCAGGTTGTCGCCCGGTTTTACCCGATACTGCTTGATGTCGAGGGGCAAGGGCTCCAACTCCATCCCACCGCGAAGGTCTCCATCATCCGCGCTCATTGCCGGCGCTGACGGGGCCGGCGCCAGCCGCAAAAGGTCGATCTGGATAGTCTCCAACCAGTCGCCGGGATAATGCAGATATTCCTGCTCGTCATAGAGCGCCGCGCGCGCGGAACCGATGACGGTGACCTGCACTGCGAACACCGTCAAGCCGCACGCCGCCGCTGCCATCAGCCAGCGGTGAAGTCGCCGCCCCGCACGCCGCCGTCTGATCCGGTACGGCTCTCCAACCTGCACGGCCATCCGCTACAGATTACTCCAGGTGCTCGGACGGGTCGACATGCGCACCGTTGAGAAAGATCGAAAAGTGCAGATGATCCGCACTGCTGTACCCGGTGTTGCCCATCTCGCCTACTTGCTGCCCCTGCCGGATACGATCGCCTACCGTCACCAGTGCCTGGTCCAGGTGGGCGTATAGCGTCTGGAAGCCGTCGGCATGACGCAGGATGAGGTAGCGGCCGTAGTTGCCGTTGTATCCCGCCTTCACCACCGTCCCGCTCATCGCTGCGACGACGGAAGTTCCCCGCTGGTTGGCGATGTCGATGCCGTTATGGAACTTGCGCAGGCCGGTAAAGGGGTCGTTGCGATGGCCGTACCCGGAAGTCATGCGTCCGCGGGCGGGCCTGACGAAGAGTTGACCGAGCACGCGGTTGCGAGCGTTCTCACTGAGCCCGGCGCCGGGTATCAGCAGACTCTGCCCGGGAGCGATCAGCGAACTCTCCACCTCGTTGATGTCGAGCAGGGCTGACAGGCTTACGC
>JAKZWC010000268.1:0-9690 GCA_047515735.1 Spirochaetales bacterium
CGATGGCACTGACGTCAATTTGAAGGTAACGTTGTACCTGTCTTCCACCTCCTTGATGACGTAGGCGTCCGGAGCAGGCACCCCCCGGTTCAACAACCAGAAGATCTCGTAGTGTTCGTCGGCGGGCTGCGCTACGGTCTCTTCAGCGGCGGCCGCAGACAGCCAAGCGCCCACGAATACCAGATAGGCCGCCACCATCAACAGGGAGCGCGGCTGACTCACAGTCATGCTCTTCACTTGTAACTCCAAAGCACCCGAAGTACAGGAATCATCACGGCGATACTCATAACGGGGAGCGATTTGGCATGCTACACGGCATTCAGGGCAAGTTCCTCCGTTTGGTCTGGCAGCGCGCCGTACGCATCGACATGGATACGGCGCCGCGCCGCCTCATGGTGCTGGGTACTCGGGTGCAGCAGACTCTTGTATACGATATCCGCGGCGCTGTCAAATTGCGTGCGCAGCACGAGGTGCGCGCGCACCACACCCGGAAGCCCCGCTGGACGCGAACATCCGGCGTCTGCCGCGAGAACCTCGACCGCACGGCGCCACCGACGCAGGCTGCGAATCGAGATTAGCCTCTCAGCGACCCCAGCATTATCCCCTTTACGAAGTGCCGCTGCAGGAATGGATAGACACACAAGATGGGAACCGTCACCACCATGAGCATGGCCGCCTTCAGGCTCTCGGGGATGATATAGATACCCTCGTCTTCCTCCATCATCGCCAGGATGGCCGCATCGTCCAGCAGGTCCCGCAACACTTCCTGCGAGGTCAGCAGTTCTCTGAGAATGATCTGCACCACTTGTTTCTCGGGATCGATGATATAGATCATCGAGTCGAACCAGGCGTTCCAGTGGCCCACGGCGGTCCACAGGACCACTACCGCGATAACCGGCTTCGAAAGTGGCAGCACCAGCCTGAAGAAGATCGTGACATCGTTGGCGCCATCGATGCGCAGACTTTCTTCCAGGCTGACCGGCAGGCTCATCATGAAGTTGCGGATGATGAAGACGGTAAACGGAGATACCAGAATCGGCAGGATGAGCGCCCAACGGGTGTCGATCAGACCCAGTTTGCTCATCAGCAGGTAGGAGGGAATCAAGCCCCCCGAGAAGAACATCACGAACACCAGCAGACTGGTCCACAGGTGACGCAGGATGAAGCCTCGTTTGGACAACGGATACGCCATGGCGGTCATCGTCAGGGTCGCCATCGTGGTACCCGCCACCGTACGCAGAATCGTGTTGAAGTAGCCGGAGTACAAACCGGGGTACTCCAGAACCCGTTGATATGCGGTAACCGTGACTTCCGTGGGAAAGATGCGCATCCCGAGTCCCTCGAGGCGTCTCGCGGGACTCAGTGAAATCGTAATCTGATTGAGGAATGGTATTACTATGGTGACGGTGAACAGCACCATGAACATGACGTTGAAGAAATCGAATATCAGGTCGCCACGAGTCCTACCAAACACCATAGTCGGTGGCTCCTTTGACGACTCTGTTCGCTACTATCAAGAGGATGAACGCGATGATTCCATTGAATACGCCGACCACGATGCCCTGTTCGAATTTACCGCCTGCCAAGCCTACCCGATACACGTAGGTCTCAATGACGTCGGCGACCTCGAACACCAGCGGATTGTAGAGATTGAAGATCTGGTCGAAATTCTCCGTAAACAGTCCGGTCAGGCTGAAAATCAGCAGGATGCTGGTAACCGGCAGCAGGTGAGGGAGGGTAATGTGAAGCGCCTTGCGCAGCCGATTGGCGCCGTCGATGTCGGCAGATTCGTACAGCTCGGGATCGATGTGGGCGATACTCGCCAAGTAGATGATCGAGCCCCAGCCGATGCTCTTCCACATTCCCGATACCACCAGAACGCCCCGAAAGTAGCGCGGATGAGCAAGTAGATAGGGTGATTCCAGCCCGACCAGCCTGGTGAGGTAGGGGAAAATACCCCGACTGGGGGAGAGTACCTCGATGACCACGCCGGAGACGATGATCCAGGACAGGAAGTGGGGGAGGTAGCTGATCGTCTGCACGACCCCCTTGAGCCTCGTGCTGGCCAGTTCGTTGATCAGCAGTGCGAACAGTATGGTAGCGGGAAATCCGATCAGCAAACGGTACGAACTGATGATCAGGGTATTGGCGATCAGGCGACCGAAAATCGGCTGGGTAAAGATCCGGAAGTGACTGAGCCCTACCCAGGGGCTGCCCCAGATACCGTCCGCGAAGATGTAGTCCTTGAAGGCGAGCTGGAGACCGTAGAGGGGGCCGTAGGAGAACACGAAGATGGCTGCCATGCCGGGCAGGAACAGGAGCAGCAGGAAGCGGTCGCGGTTGACGTGTGCGAGGAACCTGCTGAACCTGCTGGGAGTAGTCTGCATGGCGGAGCTGGCGCGCGCGGGTTACGGCGCTGCATCAACGTGAGGCGCGGGCGAGTAGATGTCAAGCCGGCACGGAAGGAGGAGCTGGCGCACCGGCGGCAGGGTGCCGTCAGCGGCCGGAAGACGCTGGTCGGGCGCGTTGCAGCGGGTCCTGGAGATAGAATGCCTTGAGCTGCCGGTAGACACCGGGGAACCGGTGGTGCAGCGCGGCGGGTTGCTCGAAGAACAGCTCGCTGGTGACGGCGAAGAACTCGGCCGGGCTCTCCGTGGCGTAGAAATCCACGGCGCCATCGCGGCCGCGGCGCTCGTCTTCGCAGAGCTGTTCGTAGGCTTGTCCCAGCTCGCGGTGCCAGGCTGCCGCGTCCATGTCGCGATGCAGGGCGGGGCGGCCGTTCATGGCGCCGTCCAGCAGGTCGAGCTTGTGGGCTACCTCGTGGATCACCACGTTGCAGCCGTCGCCCCAGCCGGACTCCTCGACGTCGTTCCAGGACAGGACGATGGGTCCCTCGTCCCAGGCCTCGCCGGCGAGCTCTTCCTCCCACTCACGCACCACGCCGCCGGCATCGGTCTCCTCCATCTGGGCGGCGAACTCGCGCGGCAGCAGCACCACGGTGCGCCAGCCGCGAAACCAGTCGAAGTCCAGGCCGAGAATCGGCAGGCAGGCCTGGGTCGCCACCACCAGTCGGTAGGGGGCCTCATCTCCGTCCAGGCCGCGTATTTCGAATCGTTTGCGGCGCAGGAACTGGCCCACCAGTTCCCGCAGACGGGCGTCCTCTTCACGGGTGAGACCCGCCAGGATCGGATGCTGCTCCCGCAGCCAGCGCCACTGCTCCTCCGAGAGCGCTGCGCGCTGGGCGCGGTCGCGGCGCCAGGGCCAGCCCCGGCCGGGGTTACGGGCGGTCATGGGCGTGCACACGGCCGAGGTCGTGCAGGACCGCGCCGCCCGGGGATCACCGGACCTGCTCCCATACCCGGTCCGGCACGCCGGCGGCGTGGTTGGCGGCCCGGGCGAGCACGAACAGCAGGTCCGCGGCGCGATTCAGATAGGCCAGGACCGGCGCGTTCACCGGTGAGCGGCGGTGCCGGCTCACCACCCGGCGCTCGGCGCGACGGCAGATGGCGCGTGCCGTATGCAGGGCGCATGCGAGAGGTGTGCCGCCCGCCAGAATGAATTGCGTCAGGGGCGGCAGCGCGGCGTCGGCGGCGTCGATGGCGCGCTCCAGTCGCGCTACCCGCTCCGCCGCCAGGGTGACGCCGGCGGCCGGCGCCCCCAGCTCGGCACCGATTGTCAGCAGATCCGCCTGCAGCAGCTCCAGCTCGCGGTGCAGGTCGTCCTCGCCCGCCTCCGTGTGCGCCCTGCCGAGCGCCGCATTCAGCTCATCCAGATCTCCCAGGGCCTCCACCAGCGGGTCATCCTTGGGTACCCGAGAGCCCGCGCATCCGGTTTCACCGCCGTCGCCGCCGCGGGTATAGAGTCGTGCCATGCCTCTGGCGCGAATCTGTCATACTCGGCTGGTTGTCGCAACGCCGACCACGTTTACCGGGTTCCGGTGCGCAGGGCATAGCGGCGTTCGGCGTAGGCGGCGTCCTCTGCCCACAGGCGGCGCGCGGAGGCCTGCATCCGGCGCCGTACCAGGGCCGCGGCGCGCCGCGCCAGGCGGAACCCGATGCGGTCGGAAGCGGCCAGTGTCGCCTCGGTGATGGCGCAGGCCCCGGGGCCTACCCTGGTGGCGTGGGTCTCCACCACCGAGCCGGCGCCCTCGCCGTCGACGATGGTCATCACGATGGTGCGCGGATCGGGACAGTGGAAGCGGGCATCCACCTCCACACCCATGCGCCGGGTGGCGCGGAACAACACCCGTACGGTGATGCTGTCCTCCTGCTGCTCGATGACGCGAAGCTGGCCGAACGAGTGCGGATGATAGTGGGTGCCGTGCCAGGGATCGAGGCGATTGGCGATCACGTCCTCCGGTTCACAGCGCGCCTCCATGCGGATCACCGCGTCGAGGTAGTCCTCGGGGCGGACGCAGAGGTGGGGTCGCGGCGACGCCGGCTCGGTGCCGTCGAGGCGTACCCAGAGCAGCACGCCGTCGGCGTGGCTCGGCAGCGGCCGCCAGCCGCCGTGGCCCCCCGATCCCAGCACCAGCCCATGCCACGGACACACCAGGCAGCCATCCCGCACCGCGCCGTCGGCCAGCGACGCGCCGAGGTGCGGACAGGCGTTGGGCGCCACCAGGACCCCCTCATCGCTGCGCCATACCACCAGCTCGCGGCCGTCGATCCAGTAGCGGCAAGGCCCCTCGCCGACGGCGCGCACCGCGTCGATCACGTGCCAGCCTCCGGACGGAAGCTGCAGCGCGCGGCGCAGCGCCTGCCTGATCCAGCGCGGATCGGACTGTTGCCAGTCCGGCACCGGGCGCGGGTCGGCCGGCGGCGGCCGCCGTGTCGGCGGACGGCCGAAACGGAATCCCTTCATGCGGCCATGACCGGGAGTATTCCGCGGCGCCGTACGGAGGCCACGGGTTCGGGCGGCAGCCCCCAGCGCTCCAGAATAGCGTTGGCCGCGGTGAACCCCGCGGTGGCGGCACGCTCCATCAGCGCGGCGGGCTGCGCCAGGCGCACGAAGTCACCCGCCATATACACCCCCGGGTGGGGAGTAGCGACGCCCGGTCGGGTGGCGTAGGAGCCGGGGGCGAACGCCGGACAATCGCGGCGCAGGAGGAAGGCGGCATCGAGCACCTGGGCCGCGCGGGTCTCGGGGTAGAGCTGGTGCAGGCCCCGCAGCATGCTGTCCTTGAGCTGCTCCTCGGCCACGGTTTCGGGCACCGCGTAGGCGTGCAACTCCACGACCGACCCGCCGTGAGCCTCGGCCCAGGACCTGCTCTCATCCTCGAACAGGTGGAACAGCGAGATGTTGTCCAGCAGCGGGAAACCGGCGGTGCCCGCGAACGGCGCGCGGCCGGGCGCCGTGGGACGGTCCAGCCACAGGCGCCACACCGCGAACGGCAGCGTCACTTCCAGGCCGCCGACCCGGGTCGTCCACGGCCCGCTGCCGAATGGGGTCGCCGGGAGCAGGCGTAGCAGTCCGGGTACGTCGAGGGCGAGCACCAGGACATCGCCCGCGACCCGCTCGCCCGGTTCGGCCTCGACCACCCAGCGGTCGCCTTCCCGCCGGACGGCGTGCGCCGTCGTGCCGGTGCGCACGCGCGCTCCGAGCGCGGTGAGATAGCGCTGCATGGGTCGCCAGATCGCCGTCGAGAAAGGCGCCTTGACCACGTCGAAGATGAGGCCCTCCGAATTACCCATGAAGTAGAAATGGAACATCATGAGCAGCTCCGCGGCGGACATCTCGTGTTCCGGGTTGAAGAAGGAGTGCGCAAAGACATCGAACAGCATGCGCCGGGCCGGGGCCGGAAAGCGCAGCGAATCGAGGTAGGCGGTCGCCGAGCGGTGATCGTGGCGCCGGTAGGTGTGGAACTGGTCGAAGGCCAGCATCGACAGCGCCGCCCGCAGGCCGACCCGGCGCAGCGCGGTCAAGGGCAACTCGGGGGTGCGGCGGGTGAGGGCGATGAAGTTCCACGGCGCCCGGTGCGGGAGGCCGGCGAAGGACTGCCGGGCGCCGCCGGGGCCGAGGATCGGGTAGTCCTGCAGCGGCGCCAGCAGGTCGAGGTCGGGGGAGATGCGGCGCAGCAGGCTGCGCAGGTTGTAGTACTGGCGGAAGAAGGCGTGAAAGCCGCGCTCCATCTGTATGGTCTCGCCGGTGGCCAGGTGCAGCGGAAAGGCGCCGGCGCGGCCGCCGAGGGCGGGCTCGCGTTCCAGCAGGGTGGTGGCGACGCCGCGTTCCGCCAGCACGGCTGCCGCCGCCACCCCGGCGATGCCGCCGCCGACCACCAGCGCCGTGCGGGGCGGGGTCGGTGCGCCCTCGGGAGTCCCGTTCGCCGGCGCCTGCCGCCGCAGCGCCTCCCGCGGCGCCGGGCGCTGCGCCAGGAAGGAGTGCACGATGCCGCGCTGCCAGCCGCCCATCGGCATGGTGCGCACGTCCGCGAAGCCCGCGGCCTGCAGGCGGCGTTCGAAGGCGGTGACGCTGTCGAATGCCAGCACGCTGCGGTGCAGGTAAGTGAACAGGCTGGTGTCCCCGGCCACGATGCGCGCCAGCGGAGTGACGATCAGGGTGGTGACCAGCCGCCACACCATGCGGCTCCGGCGCGAGCCCGCAACCGAGTACTCGTGGAAGCAGACCGGCGCGCCTGGCGCCAGCAACTCGCGCAGTGCGGCCAGACAGGTGTCCCGCGCGGCAACGTTACGGATGCCGTAAGCCATCAGGATGCCGTCGAATTCGCCATCCACCCCCGCGCCGCGCGGGTCCGTGGCGTCGCCGTGAAGGAAGGTGACGCCGGTCAGCTCGGGACGCGCACGTGCCACCTGCAGCATTTCGGCGGCCACGTCGAGTCCCACCAGGGTGGCGTGTGGGTAGACGGCGCGCAGCGCCAGCGTCGATTGCCCCGTGCCGCAGCACAGATCGAGGATGCGCGCGTCGGGCGCCAGTCGCAATCGCCGGGCGCTCAGCGTCAGGTGCTGCCGGTACCCCGGATTGAGCGCCACCAGCAGATCGTAGGCGCCGGCGACACGGTTGAAGCCGTTCGCCAGCGCGTCCCGGCCGTGCTTCATGCCGGCTCCAACTCGGTGAACCGCAACAACCGCCGGGGAGCGTGAAACCGGCCGCGGCCGGCGCGGGAGCGGGCCGGCATCTCGGCGGCGGCGGCCCAGGCGGCGCCCGCCGTGGCCCCCAGCTTGCCGGCGAGCGGCACCACCGCGCGGCCGGCGGTAACGTCGCAGCCGGCGGCCCGAATGCGGCCGCCGATGGCGGCGTAGATGCCGCGCGCGGCGCGGATCGACAGCGCAGCGCGCCACGGCAGCGCCAGGAATCCCTCTTCGGCCGAGCCGTAGAAGCGCGCGGCAAGATCCAGCGTTCGCGTCACTACGGGGCGCAACCGGTCACGTGCAGCAACCGGGAACGGACCTCCCAGCAGCGCCGGCAGGTGCTCGAGGCGGGCCGGCTGCAGGAGGGTGCGCGGCAGGTAGAGCCGACCCAGCCCCCAGTCCTCGACCACGTCGCGGCAGATGTTGGTGAGTTGCATCGCCATGCCCAGCCGCGCCGCCGCGGGCATGGCGTCGTCGTCGCGCAGGCCCATCACGTGAGACATCATCAGGCCGACGGTGCCGGCGACCCGGTAGCAGTAGTGCAGGAGCGATTGCAGATCGTCGTAGGTGGCGCGCTCCAGGTCCATCCGCATCCCTGCCAGCATCTCGCGGGGGTAGTGAAACGGCATGCCGGTGGCGCGCGCAACCGTGCCGAAGGCGTCGAGCGCGCGATCGCCGGTCGGCCGGCCGGCGGCCACCAGGTCCAGCTCCCGCTGCAGCGCCGCCAGGGCGGCCGCTCGCGCGTCCGGCGGGGCCCGGTCGATGGCATCGTCCGCGCGCCAACACCAGGCGTACACCACCAGCGCGCCCCGCCGGGCGCGCCGCGGCAACAGGCGTGCGGCCAGCGCGAAGCTCTGCGAGCCCGCGGCGATCCGCCGCCGGCAGTCCGCCTCCACCTCCGGTGCGACGGTCAGGTGAGCGGCGCGGCTCATGGTGCCAGGTCGGCGAGCACCAGATCGACGGTCGCCCGCGCCGAGTTGAGCACGCCGGGAATCCCGGCACCGGGATGAGTGCCGGCGCCGACCAGATAGAGATTGGGAATCCGCGGATCGCGGTTGTGCATCCGGAACCACGCGCTCTGGGTAAGCGTGGGTGCCAGGGAGAACGCGCTCCCGCAGTAGGCGTTGAGGTCGCTGCGGAAATCGAGGGGCGTCATCCAGCGGCGCAGCACGACGTGGGCGCGCAGGTCGGGCAGCACGCGTTCCAGCGCCGCCAGGATGCGGTCGGCGTAGGGGCCGGCAATCTCTGCCCACGGCAGCTCGGCGTTGCCCAGGTGGGGGACGGGGGCCAGCACGTAGAAGGCGCCGCCGCCGGGCGGCGCCAGCGAGGGGTCGGTCACGTGCGGGGCATGCAGGTAGAGGGAGAAGTCCTCCGGCAGCCGGTCGCCGTGGAAGATGTCGGCCAGCAGCTCCCGGTAGCGTGGGCCGAACAGCACGGAGTGGTGCACCACCTGATCGCGGTAGTCGCGGTCGGTGCCGAAGTACAGCACGAACAGGGACATCGACCAGGCGGAGCGCTCCAGCCGCCGCCGGCGCCGGTCCGCCGCGGCCGTGCCCCGATAGAGGGTGGCATAGGTGTGATGCACGTCGGCGTTCGAGACTACCGCGTCGAAGCGCTCGCGACGCTCGGTCCCAGCGCAGGTAAAGGTCACCAGATGGGCCGCGTCCGGGCTGCTGTCCGTCAGTACCACCCGTTGCACCGGGCTCCGCAACCGCAGCCGGCCGCCGATGGAGGTGAACAGGGCGGCGAGCGCGGCTACCAGGGCGCCGACGCCGCCGCGCGGGAAGAACACTCCCCAGCGCCGTTCCAGATAGTGGATGAGCGTGTAGATGGCGCTGGTCTCGAACGGGTTTCCGCCCACCAGGAGGGAGTGGAAGGTGAGCGCCTGACGCACCCGTTCATCGCGAATGAAGTGCGCTACGGCGCGATACACCGAGCGGTCGGCGCGCAGAGCGGCGAGTTGCGGCGCCACCCGTACCATGTCCCAGAAGCGCAGGAACGGTGTCGCCGCGAGATCCTCGTAGCCGGCCTTGAACACCGCGCCCGCGTAGTCGTGGAAACGGCGGTAACCGGCGCCGTCCGCGGGGTTGCGGCGTGCGATCTCCGCCGCCAGCGCCGCCCCGTCCGCGCAGTAATCGAAGCGGTCGCCATCCGGCCACAGCAGCCGGTAGAGCGGGTCGACGGCGCGCAGCTCCACGTGGTCGGCCAGGTTGCTGCCGGCGAGGCGGAACAGGTCCTCCAGCAGGGTGGGGTCGGTAATCACGGTGGGACCCATGTCGAACGTGAACCCGTCGCGGCGCCACACGTAGGCGCGCCCGCCGGGCCGCTCGCGCGCCTCCAGCAGGGTAGTCTCGATGCCGGCCGCCTGCAGCCGTATCGCTGCAGCCAGTCCGCCGAAGCCGCTGCCCACCACGGCGACTCGCAACGGACCTCGCGGCGGCGCGGGCGAGTGTCGGCGCCGCGCGCCGGCGGCCGGCGTCACGGCCACCGAGTCCCCCGCGCCGCGTCGGCCGAGCCGCGAGCCGGCCCGTCAGGCGTGGTGGCGCCGTCCGCGTCGGCCCGGTTGCGGGCTGTGCCGGCCGTGTCCTGCGGTGGCCGGTGC
>JAKZWC010000269.1:0-3839 GCA_047515735.1 Spirochaetales bacterium
CTGGATCCTGCCGGTGCCGTGGGCGGTGCCGGGCCGCGCGGAGTGGGAGGCGCTGCCGGGCCACGCCCGGTGGGAGGCGTTGCCGCAGCAACAGCCGCCTGCACCGCTGCCGGACGGGGTGTCGGACGGCGAGTACTGGTACGTGGACGACTACGTCAACGCGCTGGACGCCGGCGGCAGCCATCCGAGCGACGGACACCGCGGGCGCCACATCATCGAGATCATCCTGGCGATCTTCGAATCCGGCGCCTACCGGGGGCCGGTCACGCTGCCGCAGGCCGAGCGCGACCACCCGCTGCTGCGCCTGCGCCACGAGGCCGGTCTGGGCGATCCCGACCCCGCCCCGCGGGCGTACCCGGAGTGGCTCGCCGTGCAGGCCGCCAAGCACGGCTGGCCGGTCGAGCGCACGGGGGCACTACCATGATCCTGGAGCGGCTGGGCTACCAGATCGCCGCGGGACGCGTTCTGTGCGAAACCACGCGTTATGTGAAACGCTTGCCGCCATCGACACGTTCAGCGCCGGCGACCGGCTGCCAAGAGAGCAGGTGCACCGGGATGCCGGCTTTCACGGAATGAACTTCGCCGGCGTTGTCGTGAAGAACCCGTTCGCGGCACGCGCCAGGCAGCAGATTCAACCCGTGTGTCCCGGGTCCCGGGTGTGGAGGTGCATCACTACTTGACGTGTCGGGCGGAATCCGAGCTGCCGGTAGAGTGGCGCCAACTCGGCTGAGCTGAACAGCGAAACCAGGTGCGTGGCGCCCAGCTCGATGAGCAGCCGTTCGAGCATCTGAGTGGCCACTCCCTGCCGACGGTGGGCACGATCCACTACCACGTCCTCGACGTAGGCACGCAGATGAGTGTCGATGACGGCACGTGCGAACCCAACCAGTTTCCCCGCGTGCCAAGCGCCTACCGCCGGGGATGCGGCGAGGACTGCATCGATCTCCGCCACGCTCCGAGATGGCCACCATCCCTCGCCGTCGTACAGGCGGCGCACCTCCACAGCCGGTATCGCGCGCTCGTGGTGCGCGGCGACCGCGTAGTTGCCCAATTCCTCCGACGGCCGTCGCTGTCGATTGCGACGTGATCCATTCATGTTGATCCTCCAACGCTGACGCCGCTGAGCATGAAGGAGTAGGATCCGGAGCCGAGGTGGAACTCGACGCACTCGGAGGTTTCGCTGCCGCCGAGAATGCCGGCAAACTCACCGCTGACCGATCCCCGCTCGAAGACCACTATTCCCTGTTCCTGGACCGTGACCTGATTCAACCCCCTTTTGGGGATGGCCACCGTTGCCCGGCTGTTCGCCGGTATCGTCACCTCCAGCACCAGGGAGCCGTCCGCTACCTGCCAGCTCGATGACACCATTCCCCTGACCGTCATCACGCTCGCCCGCGCGAAGCTCAGGTCGCCCACGACGTGGGGCCGTATACGGATCTCGCCAAACGCCGGGGCGGTCCGGTCCGGACCGTGAAACGCCGGCTCGCCAATGCCGGCAATAAAGTTATAGAGAAACTTGTCGATGCAGCCCCACATCATCATGCTGTCGGCGAGGTTCACTTTGCGACCGCCGTCCCGCCCTCGGTCTCCTCCCCATGACTCCCAGATGGTCGTCGCGCCCTGGTGCACCATGTACCCCCAGCCCGGATAGGTCGGCGCGGTCGCCAGCGCGAACAGCGCTTCGCCGTCGCCATACCTGGTGAGGGCCTCGATGAGGCTTGTCGTGCCGACGTGTCCGGTGTGGATGTGGCCACGGTGGGTCTCCATTATTGCGCGATGGAGATTGCGGAGAACGCCGTCGCGATGGTCCTCGGGCACGATGCCGAGCGCCAGTGGGAATGCGCTGGCGGTCTGCGATCCGGTTGCGTAGTTGGCGGTGCGCTCGTCGAAGTACGCGTCGTTGAAGGCACCCTTGATGCGTTGCGCCAGCGCACCGTAACGCCGGGCGTCAGCGGGCCTCCCGAGCACCGCGGCCGCCTGCGCCACGAGCAGCGCGCTGCGGTAGTAGTATCCGGTCCAGATCAGCGGCGGCGGTGTTTCGTCAGAGGTGTACACCTCCTCCCCCGGGGCGGCTCCGGGCAACAGGTGGTCTCCCAGCCAGCCGGTAGTGATGATCCCGTCTTCGGCGATCGAGCTCAGGAAATCCACATATCGTTTCATCGCCGCATAGTGGGTGGCGAGAATGCGCACGTCGTCATAGGACTCGTACAGGTACCACACCAACGGTGCGTAGTTGCCGGCCTGGGCCACATCATGCTTGCGGTTGGAATCCGGCAGCTCCGGGGCCCAGTCCGACAGGGAGCCGTCCTCCCGTTGCGTTTCCCGAATATCCTCCAGCCACTTGCTCCAAAACAGCGGCATGTGCTTGCGCGTGTACAGCAGCGAGGAGACGCTCGCGGGCTCGTTGTAGCCCAGCGGCTCCCGATGCAGGCAGTCCAGTGGAAACCCCTTCAACGCGTTTCGCATCGACCAGGTGACGTTGCGATGGATGCTGTTTAGCAGACCGTTCGAGCAGGAGAACTCCCCCCTCATGTCTATGGCCGAGTGAACGACCTTGCCCTGGACATCAGCCTTGGACAGCTCCCGCGGGCAGCCGGTGATCTGCACGTAGTGGACGGGATGGAAGGTGAAGCGGGGCTCGTAGGTCTCGCCCTCGGGGTCGCCACGCAGGATGTAGGTGTCGGCTTCGCGCAGCCCCGGATAGGCTTCGTCGTCGATGGTTCCGTCGCGCCGGATGCGCGACGAGTGCTTGATCATCACCTTGACGCCGCGGGGGCCACGGAGACGAATTCTTACCCAGCCGCCGAAGAGCTGGCCGAAGTCGCAGACGTAGGTTCCGTCACACGGCGCGGTAAGGCTCACGGGAGCGCGCGTCTCGACGACTTTCATGGCCGGCATCAGCTGGGAGAACAGCGCGCCGGGCGGAGGATCTGCCGGTCGCGCGGCGCTCCATGATGAGTCGTTGTAGCCCGGCCGGTCCCAGCCCGGTCGCTCCAGGCGCGCATCGTACGTCTCGCCCTCCTGCAGACTGTTGTGCACGATCGGCCCGCGGCCGACCTTCCAGCTCGAATCGCTCACCACCATCGACTTCGTGCCGTCGGCGTGGTCGACGTTCATCTGCAACAGCAGCTTCACGGAATCGGCAAAGCAGTAGCGATGACTGTTGTTGGTCCAGGGACACAGTATGCCCCGGTCCCAGGCATTGCCGGGCATGGCGGCAAGGACGTTCCGTCCGGCGCGCAGGTGCGCCGCAACGTCGTAGGCAACGTAGGGAACCCGCCGGCGGTAGTCGGCCAGGACCGGATCGAGGACCTGGTCGCCGACTCTCGTTCCATTGATCGAGAGCTCGTACAACCCGAGCCCGGACAGGTACACCATTGCTGCCTTGATCGGTTTGTCGAGCGTGAATTCCTTGCGCAAGAGCGGCGCGCCACCGGTCTGTTCGGGCTCGATCCACGTCCCGTGCCAGTCGTGCTGACGCAGCAGGCCCATCTGAAAGGTGCCCGGCGCGCTGTACGCCCCCTCCCTGCCGTCCCTGTCCCAGACCCGCACCTGCCAGAAGAGTCTCTCGCCGCTGGCCAACGGCGCGCCCTCATACGGCACGTTCACCGACCGACCGGACTCGACTCTCGCGCTGTTCCACTTGTCTCCGATGCCGCGGACGAGCTGCTCCGCGCTGCCGGCCACCAGAATCTGATAGGCCGACTGCATCTCGCCGCGGCGCCCCGCTCGAAGACACCAGCTGAACCGCGGCTCGGCGATGTCGAGGCCAATCGGATCCACCGCGTACTCGCACCAGAGCTCCGCGGCAGTCAAGGTGCTCATCGTGAGAAGAACAG
>JAKZWC010000270.1:0-11801 GCA_047515735.1 Spirochaetales bacterium
CACGCGTCGCATGCCATGAGTTGCTACGGCAGCCGCATCAACCGCACGCCCCAACTCGACCGCATCGCCTCCGGCGGGATGCGCTTCGACAACTGCTTCTGTACCAACTCGATCTGCACGCCGAGCCGAGCGGCGATCCTGACCGGCACCTACAACCACGTGAACGGGGTTACCACGCTGGCAACGATGATGGACAACCGCCTGCGGACCTTCCCCAAGCTGCTGCAGGCCGCCGGCTACCAGACCGCCCACGTCGGCAAGTGGCACCTGGGGCAGGGCCCGGCGCACTGGCCGACCGGATTCGACTACTGGACGGTGTTTCCCGGCCAGGGGCGCTACTACGACCCCGAGATGGTAGAGATGGCGGAGCCGGCACGGTCGCTCCGTGACACGGAAGACGACACAGGCCGATACACAGGCACCGCCCGCGCACCGGCGCCTTGCGGACAGCGCAAGGTGATCCCGGGCTACGCCACCGACATCGTGACCGACCACTCGCTGCGCTGGCTTCGCCAGCGCGACCGGTCGCGGCCGTTCCTGCTGATGTGCCACCACAAGGCGCCGCACCGGCCGTGGGACCCGCATCCCCGGCATGCCGAGCGCTACGCCGGCGAGGAGATCCCCTACCCGGAGACCTTCGACGACGACTACGCGCACCGGGCGCGCGCCGCGGCAGCCGCCGAGATGCGAATCGAGCGCGACTTCCTCCCCGGCGACGTGAAGGTCGCAGCGCCCGATCCCGATCGTCCGCGGCGCCGCCTCGGCGCGGGGGCCGGTCCGCTTACGCCCACCGGCGGCGAGCCGGTGCAATTCGAATCACCGGCCGAGCGCAAGCGCTGGCTTTACCAGCGCTACATCAAGGACTACCTGCGCTGCGTGGACGCGATCGACGAGGGCGTCGGGCGGCTGCTGGACTACCTCGAAGCCGAGGGAATCGCCGACGACACCATCGTCGTCTACACCTCGGACCAGGGGTTCTTCCTCGGCGACCACGGATGGTACGACAAGCGGTTCATGTACGAGGAGTCGCTGCGCATGCCGTTCATCATGCGCTACCCGCGTGCGGTTCAGCCCGGCTCCGTCAACGGCGACATGATCCTCAACGTCGACTTCGCCGAGACGTTCCTCGACTACGCGGGGGTGGCGATCCCGGACGACATGCAGGGACGCTCGTTCCGTCCGCTGCTCGAAGGCCGCACCCCCGCCGACTGGCGTAGCGCCATGTACTACCGCTACTGGATGCACGGCTCGCATCACAACGTGTGGGCGCACTACGGCGTGCGCACGCACACCCACAAGCTGATTTATTACTACGCCGACCCGCTCGCTATTGCCGGCAATAGCGGCCACCGCGAGGAGCCGGAGTGGGAACTGTTCGACCTGCAGCGCGACCCGTACGAGCTGCGCTCCGTGTATGGCGATCCGGGCTACGCGGCGCTCACGGCGGAGCTGACCGATCTCCTGCACGAGCTGCAGGCCGCGGTCGGCGACCGGCCCTACGTCCCCGGTTAGCTGTTGGCTGCCACGCCGCCGCCCGCGCCACGGGTCCGCCTGTTGCGACAGACCCGCGGCGCCAGGCGAGACGCTACGGTGCGGTTGCGCCGAGCTGCCCGGCGGCCTGCTCCAGCAGCTCCTGGCCTCCGGCCCGCTTCCACTCCTCGACGTACTCGTCCCAGTCGTCGAAGCTGCGTTCGCCGAGCACGAATTCCAGCTCGTTGGTCGCCTCGAACTCGCGGATCTTGGTGTCGACCTGCGGGTCCAGCGTGATGAAGATGTCGTGGTTGAAGTACCGCGGCAGCTTGTTCACGTAGACGTTCCACATGCCGCCGACGATGCCCATCGGGTCGTCGAACACCTCCCACAGCAGGGTGTAGCCGAACGTCTGCCAGTTCTGCAGCGGGTTGCGCGCCGGATCGACGTAGGCGGGATGCACGTCCCGGAAGCGCTCGAAGATGTTGGTGCCGTCCTCCTTGAGAATCACGCGAGAACCGTCGGGCCAGATCTCCGGACCGCCGCCCACCGACGCCGCCCAGTAGTTCTTGTTCGGGTACACCAGGGTGTCGTACAGGTGCAGGAGCCGCTTCAGCTTGCCCGGCTCCCGGTCGAGGCCGGCGCGCACCAGATGCAGTCCAGCCGGCGGCTGGCCGGGCCGGTACATGCCGCCGCGGCCGTCGTTGGCGCGCGGTGGATCGAGCGCCTCCCATACCGCGAGCCGACCCAGGTCCCCGCCCTGCGCGTCGATGTACTCCCGCATCAGGTTCCAGCCGGGATAGTGCACCATGCCGATCTTGTCGTTGAACGAATAGGCGGTGAAGTTGTTCCAGTCGATGGTGTACCAGTCGGGCAGCAGCACCTTGGCGCTGTAGAGCCGGTGCATGAACTTCAGGAAATCGCGCGCGGTGCCGTCCAGCATCGGATGGTTGGCGACCCCGTCCTGCACGTTCCAGCTCGGGTGGCCGAACATGCTGCGCAGCTCGCGCAACATGCCGAAGCTCCCGCCGGCGCCGGCGCCGCCCATGAACCAGGTGTCCTGCTCGCCGTTGCCGTCCGGATCGTCGAACGCGGTAGCGCGCGCGAACTCGAACAGTTCATCTTCGGTCTGCGGCTTCTCCATGCCGAACGTGGCCAGCCAGTCGACGCGAATGAAGAAGCCCCAGTTGTTTTGAAAGATCGGGTACTTGACGATGCCGATCATCTGGTCGTCATCGACGGTCGCCCACTTGGCATTGGCCTTGGTGATGTACTGGCGCGCCTGCGGCAGATAATGCAGCAGCCCGGAGACCTCCATCACCTGCGCCTGGTCGAACAGGGTCAGTGCGGCGTTCTTGCCGCCGGCACCGGCCAAGTGGAAGAAATCGGGCGGATCTCCCGATGCGAAGCGCACCGCGACCGAGTTGGAAAGCTCGCTGCCGGGAACGTCGGTGAACGTGATGTCGGCGTTGAACTGCTCGTTGAGATAGTCGGTAATCGGATTGTCCGGCATCGGCGCCACGGTGTAGCCGTAGGTCATCATCTCGAAGTCGTGGCTCTCGCTCAGGTCGTCGTAGGCGTACGACTCGGGGTCCACGGGCCGCGGAATCGCCGGAAAACTGTCGGGAAAGTCGTCGTAGAAATTGACCGGGCGCAACTCGATAGCGCCCGCGCCAGCGCTTTCTTCCTCGCCGCTGGCGAATGCCGTCGCGGCAAGCGAAACAGCCACCAAGGCTACCATTAGGGATCGAATCATCTGCATTGTATTCCTCCTACAATTCGTTGTGATCCATCGAATCAGAAACTCCTTTTGTTGATCGATTCTACATAGCCCCCCCTTGGTGGATGAGTAGGTCAGCCCTTCACGGCGCCGAGGTACACTCCGTGGATGAAGAACCGCTGCAGGAAGGGGTACAGCGCGAGCATCGGCACCACGCCGATGATCACGGTCGCCATCTTGAAACTCTCCAGCGCCATCTTCTCGCCCTTCATGATCTGGATCACCAGATCGTCGCCGAGATGGGCCTGCCCCTCCAGCAGGTTGCGCAGCACCAGCTGCAGCGGCCACAGGTTCTTGTTGTGCAGGTAGAGCAGCGCGTCGAACCAGCTGTTCCAGTGCTGGACGATATTGAACATGCCGATCGCGGCAAGTGCGGGCGCCGCCAGCGGGGTCACGATCCAGACCAGGAGCTGCACGTGACCGGCGCCGTCCAGGCGTGCCGACTCGAGCAGTCCCTCCGGGAGGTTCTCGATGAAGATCTTGATGATCAGCAGGCCAAAGCTGTCGACCAGCAGCGGCACGATCATGGCCCAGAAGGTGTTCATGACGCCCAGGTTCCGCACCACCAGATAGGTGGGAATCATGCCGCCGTGGAACAGGATGGTGAGCAGCACGATGAGCAGCAGCAGGTTGCGCCCCGGCAGCGTGCGATGCGACAGCACGTAGGCGCCGACCAGGGTCAGCGCGACGCCCAGCAGCGGACCGATGGAGCTGCGCATGACGGACACCAGCAGCGCGCGCCACATGGCCGCGCTGTCCAGCAGACGGACATAGGCGTTGAGCTTGGGCTCGTGGGGGATGATCACGAAGTAGCCGCGCTGAATCAGCTCCACCTGCGAGGTGAGGGACATGCCGATCACGTAGACCAGCGGGAACAGCGCACTCACGGCGATCACGCCGACCAGCGTATGGATCACGACCTGGTAGGTGACCTCGGTGCCCTTCCGGTACCACATGCGGGCGCCCTACCAGATGCCCCGGCCGGTGTAGCGCTTGGCCAGGAAGTTGGAGGCGAGAATCAGCACCATGCCGATGAACGACTGGAACAGACCCATCGCCGTGCCGATGCTGAACTGCTGGCGGGACAGGCCCACGCGGTAGATCCAGGTCTCGATGATGTCCGCCACGTCGTACACCGCCGAGTTGTAGAACAGCAGCACCTGCTCGTAGCCGGCCAGCAGCAGGTGGCCCAGGTTGATGCACAGCACGAAGGTCACCACCGGCAGGATGCTCGGCAGGGTGACGTACCGGATGCGCTTGAGCGGCCCGGCGCCATCCAGCACCGCCGCCTCGTAGAGCTGCGGATCGACCGTGGCCAGCGCCGCCAGGTAGAGGATCGTCCCCCACCCCAGCTCCTTCCATAGCGCCGAGCCGATCAGGATCGGCCGGAACCAGCGCTTGCTGAGCAGAAACTCGACCCGCTCGAAGCCGAGCAGGTCGATCACGTTGTTGATCAGCCCGGTCCCCGTGGAGAAGACGGCGAACACCATCCCCCAGATCACTACCCAGGAAAAGAAGTGGGGGATGTAGACGATGGTCTGGGTGGTCTTCTTGAACCACGGCAGCACCATGTCGTGAAACATGATGGCGAGAATGATCGGCGGCGCGAATCCGGCCACGATGCGCAGTAACGAGATCTCCACCGAGTTGCGGATCACCCGCAGGATGTCCGGGTCGGAGAAGATTTCACGGAAGTTCTGCAGTCCGACCCAGGGGCTGTTGGCGATCCCCAGCCCCAGCTTGAGTTCCTTGAAGGAGATGATCCAGGCCAGCGAGATCGGCCAGTAGCGCAGCAGCACGTAGTAGACCAGCACCGGAATGAACAGCAGGAACAGCGTGCGGTGCTCGACGATGCGCCGGCCGAGGCTCTTGCGCGGGCGTATCCGGACGGCGGTGGCGGTTGCGGTATCTGCAGCCAAGGCGTTTGCATTATAGAGTGGCCGTTGCAGTCTGCAAGCTTGGCTGGCATCCAGGACATCCGGAAGGCCGGACGCCCACTGGCACCGGCGGTGACCGGTGGTGTACGGTCCCGCCCATGAGCGACTTGCTTCCGACGCGCCCCCTGGGCACCACCGGGGAACAGGTATCGATGCTCGGCATCGGCGGCGGCCACGTGGCCGGGGCCGGCGCCGCCAACTCCGACCGCGAGGTGGTGCGCATCATCCAGCACGCCATCGACCGCGGGGTGACGTTCATGGACAATGCCTGGGAGTACAACGACGGCCGCTCCGAGACCCTCATGGGCGCGGCGCTCGAGCAGCGGCGCGACGAAGTGTTCCTGATGACCAAGGTGTGCGCCCGCGACCGCGCCGGTGCCATCTCCAACCTGGAAGACAGCCTGAGCCGGCTGCGCACCGACGTGATCGACCTGTGGCAATTCCACGAGATCAACTACGCCACCGACGACGAGCTGGTGTTCGCCGCCGACGGAGCGGCGGAAGCAGCCCTCAGGGCCCTGGCCGACGGCAAGGTGCGCTACGTCGGCTGCACCGGGCACAAGGACCCCGCCTATCTGCTGGCCATGCTCGGGCACGAATTTCCCTGGTCCGCGGTGCAGATGCCGGTCACGGTCATGGACCCGCACTACAAGAGCTTCATCCGCAACGTGCTGCCGGAAGCGCAGCGCCGCGGCATCGGCGTCATCGCCATGAAGACGCTCGGCGGCCGGGCGCAGTTCCTCACCGACGCCGGGCTGTCGCTGGCCGAGTGCCTGAGATTCGCCTGGTCGCAGCCGATCTCCACGCTGGTGTCCGGCATGACCTCGGTGGAGCTCGTGGACCGGAACAGCGCCGTGGCGCGCGACTTCACGCCGATGGGTCGGGACGAGCAGGAAGCGCTGCTGCGCCGCGTCCGGCCGGTTGCTGCGGACGGTCGCCTGGAGTGGTACAAGTCGACCCAGCACTTCGACAGTGCGCCGCACCGCAACCAGCACGGATACCCACCTCCGGAGGAGATTGCGATGCCGGCCGGCGCGGGGAAGACGGCATGAAGATTCTGGTCAGCTTTTCGTTTACTCCCGCGCAGCGCGCGGAGCTGGATGCCGCGGCCCGGCGCCACGGCGACCACGAGGTGATCCACGCCGACGATCCGGCGGCGGCGCTGGCGGCGGCGCCGGAAGTGGAGGTGGCGCTGGGCACCTTCACCCCGGAACTGTTCCTGGCGGCGCGCAACCTGAAGTGGGCGCACTCCTTCAGCGCCGGCCTGGACAAGCTGCTCACGCCGGAGGCCGCGGCGCTGCCGTTCACCCTTACCAACATGGCCGGCAAGTACGCGGTACAGGGCGGTGAGCACGCCTGGGCGCTGCTGCTGGCCCTGAGCCGCGGCGTGGTGCAGGCGGCCGGCGCCCGGCGCTGGCGGCGGGACTCGGTGACGTCACTGACCGGCGGCACGCTGCTGATCATCGGGCTGGGAGGCTTCGGCATGCACACCCTGCAGCGCGCCGCCGGCTACGAGATGACCGTGCTGGCGTTGGACCCGTTGAAGAGCGCGGGGCCGGCCCCGGAGGGGGTCGCCGAACTGCTGCCGCCGACGCGGGAGAACCTGCACGCGTTCCTGGCGCGCGCCGACGCGGTGGCGGTGACCTGCCCGCTGCTACCGGAGACCTACCACCTGATCGGCGCCGAGGAGCTGGTGCAGATGAAGCCGAGCGCCTACCTGGTCAACGTCAGCCGCGGCGGCATCATCGACGAGCCGGCGCTGATGGCTGCGCTGCACGCCGGCACCATCGCGGGAGCGGGCCTCGACGTGTGCGAGGTGGAGCCGGTGCCGGACGACAGCCCGCTGTGGAGCACGCCCAACCTGGTGGTGACGCCGCACCGCGCCGGGTTCTCGCAACGGCGGCCGGCGGAGACCTATGCCTTCGCGCTGGAGCAACTGGAGCGCTACCTCACCGGCCAGCCGTTGCAGAACATCACCGACAAGCGCGCCGGCTTCTAGTCTAGCGCCCTAACCTTCCGGAGCACCCAGGGGGAACGGGCCGGCCGCGGCGCGTGTGGTGCGGGCATGCTCGTACACGGCGTCCTGCACCTCCAGCACGCGCACGGCCTGCATCACGTCGGGGACACCGATCCTCCCTCCGGCGATCGCCTCCAGCCCCCGCTGCACCACGCGGCGCATGCGTTCGCCGTGGCCGAGGTCCGGCGTAATCGTCACGCCGTCGCTGGTGTGCACCTCGATCAGCGGCTCGCCGTGGTCGTCGTAGCGCTCGAACACCGACGCCCTGCTGGCGATGAAGCGGAAGAAGTGGTCGCCGGCGCGGGTGCCCGAGGGGTAGTTGAAGCCCGACTCGATGATTCCCGTGATCCCCGAGTCGGTGCGAATGATGCCCACCGCGGTGTCTTCCACCTCGCGCCGGTGCATCAGGTTGGAGAGCACCCCGCCGACCACGGTGACCGGCCCGGTTCCGGCGAACTGGAGGAAGGTGTCGATCCCGTGTGAGGCCTCCACGATCCACGATCCGCCGCCGGACTGGTCCGGGATGTTGAGCCAGTAGGAGGGGGTCGGGTCGTACCGGGTGGGCGGCCCGTTGTTGAGCCGGCTGCTGTACAGGATCAGGTCGCCGAAGCTGCCGTCCGCCACCATCTGTTCCACTTTCTCTACCAACAGGCTGCCGCGGTTGGGCAGGGTGAGCGCGTGTGGAATGGCGTGCGCCATGGTGGCCTCGGCCGCCGGGCGCAGGCGCGCGGCGCTATCCGCGAACGGCTTGTCCAGCAGGTAGGGAATGCGGCGCTCGACACACGCCTGCACGTATCCCGGAATCGCGACGTGCTTGCCGCACACGATGGCGGCATCGGGCCGCGCCGCGTCCAGGCAGGCGCCGGCATCCGCGTAACCGGGACAATCGAACTGCTGCTCGAGCTGCTGCCGCGGCTTCGGCTCCGAGTCCATGACCGCGACGACTTCATGTCCGAGATCGCGCACCGAGCCGGCGATGCCGCGACCGTGATGACTGTAGGAAAGGGCGACCAGACGCATCGACCCCATCTTAGCACGCCGGTGCAATCGCCGGCGCGGTCGCTTTGAAGGCCGCGGCGCGGGTACAGCGCAGCGACCGGCGCGACGGGGCCAGGCTGGCCAGGCTACTGGCGGCGGCGAGCTGAATCGGGTAAGGATAGAGTCGCGATATGTTGTTTCACGCGGGAGTGATCGGGGCTACCGGGTTTATCGGTACGCCCTATCGGGAGGAGATGCGCGGAGCGCCGGACGCGGCGCGCATCGTGGCGTTGTGCGCGCGTCGGCGCGACCGGCTGGAGGCGGCGGCGGGCCTGGACGGCTGCGACTTCATCACCCACGACTGGCGCGAAGTGATCGACCATCCGGAGGTCGATCTGGTGGTGGTGGTGACGCCGGACCGGCTGCACCTGGAGCCGGCGCTGGCGGCGGCGGCGGCCGGCAAGCACCTGTTCTGCGACAAGCCGGTCGGCGCCGACGTCGGTGAGGCGTACCGGATCTGGTCCGCCTATCGGGACAGCGGACTGGCCCATTACGTGCCCTACTGGACCCGCTACGAGCCGAAGTTCCGCCGCGCGCGGGAGCTGGTCACCGGCGGAACACTGGGAGAGCTCAAGGTGGTGGTCTACCGCTGGCACAATCCGCGGCCGCCGTCGATCCCGTTCACCTGGCGCGACGACGCCACCCTGTCGGCCGCCGGCAGCATCGGCGACGTGGGCTCCCACGCCTACGACGCGGTACGCTGGCTGATCGGCTCGGAGGCGCGCCGGGTGGTCACCCAGGCCGGCGTCATCTCGCCGCCGAAACCCGACCTGGGGGCCATCGACCTGGCCGAGGCGCTGGAATGGGGCGAGGCGCACTCCGCGGGGCAGGCGCAGCGCACCCGCGGGGGTACGGCGTACGACTACGGCGCCATCACCTGGGAGTTCCACAGCGGCGTGGTGGGAATGATGCTCCTGTCGCACGCCCCGATGCTGCGCAAGGGTCTGGCACCGGAGGTGGAACTGCACGGCAGCGAGGCGTCGCTCTCCATCGACCGCGTCAACCACACCGTCAACCTGACCCGCGCCAACGGCGAGCTGGACGCGGTCGAGCAGATCCCCGAAGATCGGGTCAACCGCTGGGCCCGGTTCGTGCTGCCGGCACTGAGCGAACGCGCCGCCGGCAAGCCCTGCGACCATCCGGGGCTGCACGACGGCTGGCGCACGCAGGTGTTCACCGAGGCCGCGGTAGAGTCCGCGCGCCGCGGCGCCTGGGTGGAACTGGCCGAGATGGACGCGGAGGCGTAGGAATGGGTGTCAAGAGAGTCAATCGCAACATCGAGCTGCTGGCCGCCGACCAGCCGATCTACTACACGGGCGGCCATACCGGTTCAGTGCTCACCCACGAACAGGGGATGCAGGACGCCCACACCTGGGCCGACTACATCAACGTGGGCATGGAGCACGGCGCCTTCGACCTGGCCGGGCTGGCGCGCTACATGGAGGGCCTGGTGGCCGGCGGACCCACCAACAGCGGCCACCGTACCCCCACCGTGATCGTCGAGGCTCCTGTGGATGGCACCAGCGAGGCCATTGTCCGCTTCAACGCATGGCAGTTCCGGCAGATCCTGGGCCGTGGCGTGCACGGCATCCTGCTGTGTCAGGCGGAGACCCCGGACGCCGTGCGCGCGTTCGTGGAATCGTGCCGCTACCCGCGTCACACGATCGGCGTCGGGAGGGGCTTGGAGCGCGGCACCCGCGGCGTCGGCTCCGAGTCTTCCGCGGCGCCGATCTGGGGTATCGACCCCAGCGAGTACATCGCCAAGTGCGATCCCTGGCCGCTCAACCCGGAAGGCGAGCTGTTGCTGGGGATCAAGATCGAGTCGGTGCGCGGGGTGGCCCACATCGAGCAGCTCCTGGCGGTGCCGGGCCTCGGCTTTGCCGAATGCGGTCCCGGCGACCTGCACATGTCCTACGGCGTGGACCGGGTCCCGGAGCAGCACGACCCGCGGGTCATCGAGGCTAACGAGCGGGTACGCGCCGCCTGTGCCGCCAATGGGGTGGCGTTCCTGGAAGGGGCCGGACCCGGCACGATAGCCGCGCAGATCGACCGCGGCGTGCGCGTGGTCTCCGGCGGCAGCGAGGAGACCGCGCGCGTCGGCCGCGCCCATAGCGGGCGCACTCTGCCCGTGGGCTGACCGAAGGTCAGTGATACCGCCGGCCCGCGGCCGGCGGTCCTCAGGCCACGTCGACCGGCTGCCCCGTGCGGCCCGATTCGATGGCAGCGGTCACCGTGGCGGCGATGTCGCGTCCCGCCTGGGCATTGAGCAACGTGTCCGATCCGGTCTCCATGGCCGCCTTGAAGTTCTCCATCAGCAGGAAGTTGTTGCTGTCGGCGACGCGCACGTTGCGATACTCGCCGGCGGGCTGGCCGCGGTAGTGGATCCCCACCTCGGGACGTGCCTCGGTGATCACCAGAGCGCCCTTGCTGCCCACCAGGTGCAGCTTGATCTCGCCGATCTCCGGATGGCTGGCGGCGCCGATGCGGCCGATGCACAGCGAACCGACCATGCCGTTCTCCATCTCCAGGGTCACCGTGGCCAGGTCGTCCACGTCGTTGTCCGCGTTGGCTTGGTGGAAGTGGGCGGCGGTGCGCGCGAACACCCGCCGCACCGGGCTGCCGGTGAGCAGGTGGATGTAGCCGAGCGGATAGATGCCCTCGATCTGCAACTCGCCCATCGGCGCTTTGCCGACGCCGCCGTCGGAGCCGTCGACGTGCGCCTCCAGTTGCCGCGCCAGCCAACTGATCGGCGGATAGCCGGGCTGGCGGCTGCCCTTGGGCGGTCCGGCGTCCTTGGCGAAGTAGAAGTCGACGTGGATGGCGCGCAGGTCGCCGATGACGCCGCGCTGCAACTCCTCGCGCGCCTGTACCAGAGCCGGCAGCAGGTTGCGGTTCCACAGCAGGAAGCAGACCCCCGCCTCGCGCACCGCCGCCACCAGGCGGTCGCACTCCGACAGCTCGGTGGACATCGGTTTGTCCTGGATCACGTGCAGCCCCGCCTGGGCGGCGCGCACGCTCAGATCGCAGTGGCGCTCCGCCTCGCTGCTCACCACCGCCACCTGGACGCCGTACTCGGCCATGGCGGCCGCGACGTCGCGCACGTAGGGCACGCCGAACTCGGCGGCGAACTCCGCGTTGCGCTCGTGTGCCCAGTGCGGCACCTGCGGGTCGTCGGCCACCACCACCAGCTCGAAGCAGGGGTGGGCGTGCACCGCGCGCGCCAGGTAGTCGTGCTTCACGGCGCTGAGCGCCGCGCAGCGGTAGATCACGTCACTCATAGCGGTCTCCCTTGCGCTGCAGCACGGCGCCGGTGGCGGTGGAGGACGCAACGGCGGCGGCCACCTGCAGGGCGGCAGCGGCGGCGGCGCCGGTGACTTGCGGCGCGCGCCCGCCGGAGCTGGCGGCGGTGAACTCCTCCAGCTCAGCCACCAGGTCCAGGTTGCCCTCGCCGGGGTCGCGGGCGGCCGCGTCCCCGCCGCCGAACACCAGGTTGCGATTGTGATGGTCGTCGGCGTAGCCCGCGCCGGCTGAACCGATCACGGTCACCGAACGGTAGCCG
>JAKZWC010000271.1:0-14960 GCA_047515735.1 Spirochaetales bacterium
CTCAGCCCCTGGCTGCTGATCCCGGTGCTGTTCGTAGTGGTCACCGTGATGACCTTCATGTTCCTCGGCGACGGCCTGCGCGACGCCGCCGACCCCTACAAGTAACCGTTGCCGGTGTAGCGCGCCGGACGCGAACTTCGCGGACCGCGCCTCGGCCACTCCGTCAGACCCGCGGACTTTCTTTGGGTGCGGGTCTCGAACTGAGCGCCTCGAGAGGTCAGGACGCACCGCAGGACTGATTCGATGGGCGACGGTGACAAAGTGTCACGCGCTGGTCGCGGGAGCGCCAGAGCTCCCGTTCGGGCGGTGCGCGCAGGCAACTCGGACCGCGGGTGTCAGGCTGGTGAAGCGGGATCGAAGCGGGCGAAGAACGCAGCGGCGGTGTCGCAGCGCACCAGCCAGTCACCGACCTCGGCCAGCCGTTCCGGGTCGGCTATCGGCGCCAGCAGGTCGGCCAAGCGGGCGGCGGTGTCTGCATCGAAGCGCGCCGCCGCCTGCCGACACAGCAGCGCCCGTTGCTGATCAACACCCTGTGTAATGCCCTGTGCACGACCTTGTTCACGGCCTTCCGCAATACCCTGTGCGCGGCCCTGTTCACGGCCTTCCCGGAGCCACTGCTTGGGCCATTCGGCGACCCGTTCGACCAACGTCATGCTCGCCTCCTCCAGCGTCCGTACCGGCGGCACCGACGCTCCCGGCGGCGCCAGCCGTCCGGCAATCTGCCGTACCCAATCCACGAACGCGCGCTGCAACTCCTCCGCGCCCCGGTTCGGCAACCAGCGCCGCAACGCCCTCACCGCCCGCACCACGTCCTCCGGTGACCGGCTCTGCTCCAGCCGCGCCACCGCGCGCAGCAGGTTGCGGTAGGGAAGATCATCCGCTGGCACTCGCTGCAGGTCAAGCAGGTAGTAGCGCTGGGCCGGCTGATACGGCGCCAGCCACCGCCCGACCGGGGTGATGAGGGCGCGCATGTCCGCTGCTGCGGTCCACGCCTCGGTGCCGTTGTAGAGCACCACCGGCAGCACCGCCGGGAGCCGCTCGCCAGACACCTCCGGGGCCTGATTGCGAACCAGTTCCTGGTAGAGCAGACCGCTGTAGGTGAGGATGCGCAGCGCCATCCAGTGATCGTGCTGCGCCTGGAACTCCAGCAGCACGAGCAGAAACACCCGGCGCCGGCCCAGGCGCAGGCGCCAGACGGTGTCGCCGTGCCGCGTGCGCAGTTCGTCGCTGACGTACTCGGTGGAGAGCTTGCCCAAGCTGGAGAAATCCGCGGCGGCCAGCCGATGAGCGGGCAGGCAGGCAAACTGCTGGAGCTGCGCGGCGGCGACTTCGTGGTGGCGGCGCGGGTCAGCAGCGCCACCGGCGGCGCGGTAATCCGCCGCCACCTGCTGCCCTCGTTCCTGAGCTACCTGATCGTGCACCTCACCCTGGCGGTGCCCAACATGACCCTGGGCGAGACCGCGCTCAGCTTCATCGGTCTGGGGCTCAAGGCGCCGGTGGTGAGCTGAGGTGTGCTGCTCACCAGCGCCCAGAACTTCCGCACCGTCGCCCTCAGCCCCTGGCTGCTGATCACGGTGCTGTTCGTGGTGGCCACCATGATGACCTTCATGTTCCTCGGCGACGGCCTGCGCGCCGCCGCCGACCCCTACAAGTAGTAGCGCGCCGCCGCCGTCAGGATGTCTGCCGCAGCGACAAGTCGAGCGTGGCCGATTGGCGACCGAGAGCGTGCTCGAATCCTTCCCGGGATGGCGTCAGGAAGGCTATCGAGTCGTAAAAGTCGTCCAAGGCGATGAACAGACCATTCTCCTCCGCCCAGCGGCGCATCCGCTGGTTGCAGGAGTGCCGCCACGACATGATCTCCACCCTCCAGCCACGTTTGTGCATGCGTTCCAACGTGCTATGGAAGCCCGTGCCCTCGTAGTAGCCGGCGCCGTCTCCGGTCAACAGCACCACCACGCCGGGGTTGCCGTTGTGGTCAAGCGCATCTTCGAGCATGCGCAGTTGGAGTATTCGATCAGGAGTGTCCTGCTCACTCCGGTCCGGGCTTCCGCGGTCGAAGAGCTGAACTTCCACTCCGGCGGCTTCCATCCGATTCCACAACTGGCGCATTTCTGGCGGTATCGAGCCGGCTGCGACCGCCCGTCCAATCTCGCGGTCACAACGTGCCAAGCGGTACATGTTGTCGAAGTTGATGCGCACGCGATAGCGCGCGTCGGGTCCTTCGTTCCGTTCCTCTGCAAACCTCTGTGCTTCGTGGAAGATGTTTGAGTTGTCCCAATAGATGAAGACCCTACTCATGGCGAGTTGCCTCCTTACCTGGTGCTATCCCGTTACGGAAACCGACGTACGTTTCGGTCTGGCCCCCGGCGTCCCTTAAGATAACTCCATCACAACCGCTCGTGAGCCTATGCCAATCAGAAATCTCAGACGGGGGCTACCGTGCACTCGCCCCGATGCCCTGATCGCGGTCTCGTTTCGAGAAGCGGGTGCGCTGCAGCCCCGCCAGTGTTGTCGTGCCGGCACAGCCTGCTGGATGTACGGGGTGGATGGAGTTGACCAGTTGATCGAGTGCTTGCCGCTGATCCACTGACCCTACTCTGGCTCGGTCGGATAGCCGGTGGGGTTGGTGGGACCATCGCAGAGCCATTGGTCGGGCGGCGGTCCCTCGGCGCCTGTTCGGGGGCATCCGCCCGCTACCTGTACCTGCCCGGCACCGACGAACTCGACCGCGACATGTTCTCGCGGGTGCTCTACGCCGGGCGCGTGTCGCTGTCAGAGGGGCTGCTCGGCGACGGCCTCCGCGCCGCCGCCGACCCCTACAAGTAACCCGCCGGGACGCGGATACGCCGTGAGTATTCCGCGGCATGAAGGATCGTCAGTCGGGCGATATGCGCGTGTCGGTGTGCGCGTGCCGCTATCAGCTACGCCTTGGTTCCGTAGTAGAAGCCCGTGGCGGCCGATACCAACGCCACGAGTGGACCAAGGATCACGCCGAACTCCTTTATTTCGTCGACCGTGATGATGTCGAATACCACCATGGCCAGCAGTGCGATGACCAGGCGTGCCAACAAAGCAATAAGCAGGTACGCGATTCTCCGACGAGCCTTGTCTTCCAGCGGCCTCGGATCATAGATCGCTCCACCCCGAGGGACCGGAACGTCATGGATCTCCTGCTCCGACGACCGGTCCGCTTCCGCCCCTTCGGAGGCTCGCGCTCGTTCGCTCATGGAGACCGTCTACTGTCGGATCATTTCTCTGAGCGGCTGTCCCGGTGCGCCAAAGAAAATCTTGCGCTTCTTCCTGTGCTGATCCACGAAGAATTTCTCCAGGATGATCGAGCGCCGCAGCACGTCATTGAAGGAGACTCCATCGATGCCGGCCTGGGTCTTGAGGAACTCCACTTCTTCCGACGTCAGATGGACGGTGACTTGTTGCACGGTACTCTTCCTGGTGCCCGCCATGGCATTCTCTCCTTCGCGCGCTTCGCAGCAATGGCCCGGCAGCTCATTCCCGGGACTACATAGCATACCAGCCCACGCCCGGCACGTCCCCCTCGTCGTCGACGCATCGACGCATCGACGCAGGGTGGGTCACCCACAGGAACCTGGCCTTGGGCGCCGCCTGCGTCGCGGCCCCGGAGTCCAGGCGGACGTACGCTACAAACGTCGCTTCGCAGTGGCAGTTGATGTGGCGCAAGTTCCGCCGCCACCACATGGCCCCGGTCGGCGGCGGGGTGCTGCTGTTGCTGTACCTCGCTACCTCCGTGGCCGGCTTTCTGAGCTCGTACGAGAAGGCCACCCGCGATGCCGTCAACCTGCTGGCCCCGCCGCAGCGCGTGCGCCCGTTCCACGACGGCCGGCTGATCGGGCCTTCGTCTACTCGCTCGAGCGGACCCGCGACCCGGAGACTCTGCTGCACCGTGATGACCTTCATGTTCCTCGGCGACGGCCTGCGCGACGCCGCCGGCCCCTACCAAGTAGCCGTTACCGATGTAGCGCGCCGGACGCGATTTCGCGGGCAGTGCATCGGCCGCCCGGTCAGCGCCACGGCCCTTGGTCGACCGCGTTGGGGTAGGGGCCGCCACGATGTTGTCCGGCGGCGGCTCGTCGGCTTCGTGGGCTCCAGCGACTTGACTCGGCGATTCGTTTCGGCAAGCTTATGGTTGTTTCCAATGCGACGGATGCTCACATGAACCGGCTGGCGACCGGCACTCAGCAGGAGCCTTGGTCATGAAGGCCGACCCCCCCAAGCCCCCGGCGGTCTGGAACGGCAAGTCGTCCGACATCTGTCTGCCCTGGCCCGAGGTAGCGAAGCCACCGTGGGTCGAGGTGCAGGTAACGCCGCAAGTCACCTACGTGGTCCGGGTGCGGGAGGCAGGGACCGACAAGTGGCTGGTTGGTGTCGAGACCCCGTTGACATCGTGCACCTTTGTCGAGTTGAAACCGAACACCGAGTACGAGATGGAAGTACGCGCGAAGAATGAGGAGGGCGAAAGTGATCCCGCTGTCGTTACCTGTCGCACAGGTCCCGACGGCGCAGTCGAACCCCTCTCGGTCACCGGCGCATGATCCTCGCGGTCGAGGACCTGCAAGCTGCGCTAGTGGCACAGCGTACACTACATGCAAGCTGGCGGAATCGACCTGAGTCTCGGACTGCAGAAATCAGACCGATTGATCCCATGGTTCGCGCGTTCGCTCGGGGTTTGGATGGAAGACACCCACCTACTAGTGATGTCGTCGACCTGGCATATCGCTTGGTGCATATGGCGAAAGAAAGGAGCCACCAACCGGAAATCACGGTCGACGTGGATGGTGCGCTCTCCTTCGACTTGAGGCTTGCAAGCGGTCTGTTGATGTTTGCGGAACTGGGAGTAGACGGGGTCCTCGACCTCACAGTCCTCGACGATAGCGCGCGTGAAACACTCGTCGTCAGACATCTGTCCCCGGCGAGCGAATCTCAGTTCGTCAAGCAGCTCTGATCCACGTATGGCAGTCCCTCATGACGACCTGTTGTGTCGGTTCGTCCGGCCTGAAGATTGGAGCACGCGGGAGGCGCGTCCGAGGCCCGGCGCATTCAAACAACCCAGATTGTCGGTGTGGCACTGTAACAAGCTGCACCAGCGCGGCGTTCAGCTTGACGAACTGCGGATCGAGCACCTTGGCGGCTATGGACAAGCGCACCATTCGGCTGGGGACTACGTGGCATACGCGCGTCAGTCCAGTTTGGAAGTGCAAGTAGCGTGGCGGCCGGATGACGAATACGTCGCCGAGCCTTGGCGGCAGTGGAATTATGCCCACGTCCAAGTCGAGGCTACGTCAGGGCCCGAGCAATTCAGCCCCCGGTACCGTCGACTACTCGCTACCAGCTGCCGGCACTCCGTACCTCCTGACTCTGACTCGGTACGGTGATGACGTACAAGGTAGGCAGCAGCGCGACGCGGCCTTCATCCACGCCTCCTCCACCAGGTATTCGGAACAGTCACCCAAGTCACGAATGACTTTGTCGACCACCGCCACCAGGTGCCTCTCGCCTCCATGTCGAGCAGACAGTATCATCACCGACTTGTCCCAATCTTTCTTCTTACTGTTGATGAATTCCCACACCGTTGGCACACCGTTACCGCCGGTGAGATCAATCACAGATTGGCGCTCCAACCGTTGCCAGCCGCGCTCCTTCAACCATGGTTCATAGATGGAGTCAGGTACGCCCCCCGAAGAACACTGCAGGTCGTACTGAAACTCTCTCACGGCCCTATCGGCGACAATCTCGGATAGTCCCTGATACACCTGTTGGTATGACTCGGGATTGGCAGTTGCCAGCGCCCGAACGACGCAATCGCCATCCATACCCACGAGACCGGATTCCTTTCGTCCGCCATCATCACCCTGGTACTCGTGTTCCATCGGGGGTAGCCGCTTCCAGCTATCGTTTCCCTGCTCGGATGAAAACAGATACTCATTGGTACTGCTGTCGCGGCGATAGAAAATCGGATATTCGCAACTTTGGCCTCCGAGCGTCCGCAGCATTTCAGGTAGTCCGACTCTGAACTTTCTGTAGAGATCAGGATCACTAACGGGGTCGCCGGAGTTCGTGACGTGGTAGAGAATTTCTTTCGGGTCAACAGCCTCCAGTGCTTCGCTCATATCGATGCGACTCCCCGACCTCCTATCGCGTGGCTAGCGCCACCGCGCTCGGTGGCGGGTATGGTGCACTTCCCATGCGTGCTTTCACTGAATAACCGGAAGGCATCAGCGGGTTCGAAGGCATCCGAGAGCTCCTTGTAAACGGTGACGAACCCGCACGCGCTGCCGATCCTCGGTTGCCCAAGGGGATGCACCGCGACTCGGTCGGAACGATCGACTGGCTCCCACATGGCCTGCGGATGTGACAGTGTGTACATGAAGCGCTCTCCTGATGGTCGGATATCCCGACACACACAACGTATGTATATGTACCCGTCACCGCTGATGTCAAGCCATCAGGATGAAATGGGTCTCGTAGCACGTCGCAATAGGCACGCATACACCGCGGGTGGGAGGCGAAGATCGACGTGGCAGGGCGGATTAGGAAAGTCCGTACTCAAGAACCAGATTATCTTAAGAAAAGGATTAGGTATAAATACTCTACATGGATTTAGAGAAGTCGTTAAGCGTTAGTTAACTTAGAAATAGTTCCGCCAATTAGGACTATAGTTAATAATGAAAGATCAGTTAGTGAGCGAAGCCTTTATATAGTTATGCCGAAATCTCTACGCGCCAATTCTACATTATAGTCTCCAAGTGGTAATCAACTCATTGGAATTCGCTTAATGTCGAAGTGCTATCCACGCATCTTGTGTCCGTAAAGGCGAGGCAAACTACATCTTTGCCACGACACTTGGCTTGTTGCACGCTTATTGAGGCTCCGCGTCTACACCGAGAGCTGCGGCGACCCGCACCGCATCCGCTTCTTCGTGTCGCTGTCGGTTTGGGTGGATACCGTGATCCAGCGCATCATCGAGTTCCTGATCAGCATTCCCACCCTGCCGTTGTGGATGGGCCTGACCGCGGCGCTGCCGCCCAAGTGGCCGGCGTTGTGGGTGTACTTCGAGATCACGGTCATCCTCTCGATCCTGGGCTGGACCGGCCTGGCGCGGGTGGTGCGCGGCAAGCTGCTGGACCTGCGCAGCGGCGACTTCGTGGTGGCGGCAAGGGTCAGCGGCGCCACCGCCGGCGCGGTGATCGGCCGCCACCTGCTGCCGTCGTTCCTGAGCTACCTGATCGTGCATCTCAGCCTGGCCGTGCCCAACACGATCCTGGGCGAGACCGCGCTCAGCTTCATAGGCCTCGGGCTCAAGGCCCCGGTGGTGAGCTGGGGCGTGCTGCTCCCCAGCGCCCAGAAATTCCGCACCGTCGCCCTCAGCCCCTGGCTGCTGATCCCGGTGCTGTTCGTGGTGGCCACCGTGATGACCTTCATGTTCCTCGGCGACGGCCTGCGCGACGCCGCCGACCGCTACAAGTAACGTCTAGCCGGAGCGCGATCGCAGCCGCTCACTCGAGCATGGCGAATTCGTCCAGTTCCCGTTCATCAGCCCGTCAGGACTGCGGTTCGCACAGACGCCGCCTCTTCAATGCAGTCGCTGTTTGGAGAGCAGAGCGGGCATGGAGTTGGTGGCGAGTCTATGTTACGCTCCATTAAGCGGTCGGCGGTCGAGGACCGAGATCTCTGTCCCCGCAGCTGTGCGTGCCCGCGTCTCTCTGATCTCACGTGAGTGTCGATGTGAGACCGCGACTGCCACCCGCTTGATTCTGCCTGCCGCTAACGGCCGGGCAGCTCATGACAGATGATGCGAACCCTCAATGCCATCGTGCCACAGCAACGTGAAGCGTATGACGACCTTCGAATACTTCAAAGCTCCTATGGTGATTGAGGCGCCTACGGACCGACTGTTGCGCGACGCCACGCAAGAGTCTGTTAACGCAGGTTCAGCCAAGACGCTCGGTGTGTGGCGACAGCGATCCACCTTCCAGTCGTGCTACCCCACGCGATGGCAAGTTGGTTCCACAGTGTCGTTACGGAGCGGCTCGTTCGCCTGCCGGGGCATGTCATTCGAAAATGCTACGTTCTTCCTTCAGACTCCGGCTTAGGCTGTTTCTATGCGAATTAAGCGTGTTCAAGTCGAGGAAGGATTCCTCGACGGTCTGGACGTCTCGTTCACCCAAGGGCTTAATGTCATAATTGGAGAGCGCGGAACCGGCAAGACATCCCTCATTGAGCTAATTCGATTTTGTCTGGGTGTGCAAGGATACACTCCGAAGTCGACAATGCGGAGTAAGAATCACGCAATGTCCGTTCTCGGAAGTGGCCAAGTCTCGGTCACGCTCGTTGATGGGGAGCGTGACATACTTGTCACCCGTACTGCGACCGACGAGTCGCAACGGGCAACGGCGCCTTTTGTCCCCCCAATTGTATTCTCGCAAACGGAAATTGAGACCGTGGGACTTCAGGCAAGAAGCAGGATTCGGCTCTTGGATGGTTTCTGTGGGGACCAGACAGAAGCAAGAACTCGAGAATCGGAAGCCGCGTCGGAAGTACGGTCTCTTACTACGCAAGCGGAGGTGTTGCGGCGGGAAATCGCCCAGATTAGTGATCAATTGAAACAGATCACTAATCTAGACATACAGATCGCGGACCTTGTTCCTCAGGAGCAGAAACTCGGTAAGGTCTTAGCTCACGCGAAGGAGAAGAAAACCCGACTCGACAAAATCTCCGCTGAGATTGCCGCAACTGCCGTCAGTATCGGTGCGATTCAGCGTTTTCTCCAGTCCATATCTAAGTGGGAAGCTGATCTTTCAGCAGTCGTATCGTCGGCACCTATCGTAGAGCCTTGGCCGGACGGTGCCGGTCTCGATGCCCTCTCAGGTTGTCGCGGAGGCGTCAGGCTCGCGACGGATAAACTGAAAAAGGCACTTGATGACGTACAGAGGATCGCCACGGATGCTGAGAGGCAAGCCCGGTTGTCGCAGACCAAAAAGCTTGAACTTGAGGGCCGAGATAGACATCCCGCACCGTCCAACCGAGCGTATTTCAAGCGCCCGAGGTTGTCCATCCCATCGCCGCCGAACTGGAACGCGCTTCGGAATGGCTCGATCAGCACCCGGAACTGCTCGAGACGATCAGCGGCTGCGTTGCGGGCTCCACCAGCTGCGGTCGCGATGGCCTGAGCTGCGAGACGATTCTGCGCTGCGCGGTGCTCAAGCATCTGATGGGCTACTCCTATCGGGAGTTGGAGTTCGCGTTGCTCGATTCTGCCACCATGCAGCACTTCGCACGGGTTGATCCGTTCCGTGTACCGAGGAAGTCAGCACTGCAAAGCGCCATCAGCGCAATCGATGTGGAGGCCTGGAGAAGCATCAACGGGGTTCCGTTGCAGGACGCCAAGGGGCAGAGAATCGAGCCGGGTAGGCAGGTGCGCATTGACAGCACCGTGACCGAGACGGATATCCTGGAACCGTCGGACAGTCGCCTGTTGTACGACGGGGTGCGGGTGCTGACGCGGCTGCTGCGTCAGGGGCGGGAGCGGGTGGCGACGGTGTCGTTTCGCGACCACTGCCGTGCTGCCAAGCGGCGCGAGCAGGAAATCCGCTCTGCGCGCGGCGCCCGGCGCCGGGAGGCCAGCTACCGGCGGTTGCTGAGCTTGGTGGCGAAGACGATCGCCTACGCGGAGGCGGCAGTGGCTGAAGTGTGCTGCGTAACTGAGCCGTGGGCCGAGAGTTGGTGTGCCGAGGAGCGCGCCTACCGGGACCTGCTCAGGCGCGTGGTGGAGCAGACCAGGCGGCGTGTGTTCAACGGCGAAACAGTGCCGGCCAGCGAGAAGGTGGTGAGTCTGTTCGAGCCGCACACCGACATCATCCGCAAGGGCGGGCGTACGACGCACTACGGACACAAGATCAACCTGAGCACCGGGCGCAGTGCGCTGGTGCTTGATGTGGTGGTGGAAGCGGGCAACCCTGCCGATAGTGAACGCTGCCTGCCGCTGCTGCGGCGGCATGTGGAGAACTACGGCGAGCCGCCGTAGCGGGTAGCGTTCGATGGCGGCTATGCGTCGCGGGCCAATCTGGCAGCCGCCAAGGAGTTGGGCGTGGAGCACGTGGTGTTCCACAAGAAGTGTGGTCTGGAGCAGACCGACATGACGCCGTCGGCCTGGATCTATGGGCAACTCAAACGCTTTCGGGCAGGCCTGGAAGCCGGCATTTCCTATCTGAAGCGGTGCTTCGGCCTGGACCGCTGCAACTGGCGCGGCTGGGAACATTTCCAGGCCTACGTGCACTCGGCGGTGTTCGCCCATAACTTGATGAGGCTGGTTCGCCTGCTGCCATCCTGACGCTCGCCGCCGGCGCGGTTCGGCTCTTTATCTGATAGTTATCTCGGATGCTTGCGTTTGACGGATTGGTATGTCTCGGTCGGCGGACCGTTCGGTTCCATGGCTGTCATACAGGGCCTCCGCGCGCCGAAATCGCGTTGCCAACGGCCGATCCGAGCGCTTCCCGTATGTGTGTACACGCTCCACAGCCCTCCTGCCGGCCCGTTTCCGCAAAATCCACGATTACCGGACAGGAACTGGCTAGCGCTTTCGGTGCGAGAGCGGCGGCAAGCGCCATCCGCACCGGGATGGTCGGCAGGGCGATAAGGAACTCGATGAGACGCTGGATCGCCATGTCGGCGGTGCCCCGAAGTAGCCGAGATGCCGTCGAGGATCACGCCGAGCAAGAAGCCCAGCAGCACGCCCACCAGCACGACCGACAGGGAGACCCGGGCGGCGTACAGGTTGCGCGTAAACATGTCGCGGCCGAAGGAGTCGGAGCCATCAGGTCGCCACGATGGTCTCGCCGGAGACGATGGCCAAAAGCACCCGGCCCACGGTGCGGATGATCGGGGTGACCGCCACCCGTAGCGAAGTACCGGAACAGCCGCCGCCGCTCCGCTACTCGCTTGGCGCGCGCAGTGATCACTGTTTTGCCAGTTCGTCGAGCAAGGAAATTGCGCGACCGCCCCCCTACGACCCGTCTCGAACTACCGCCCCAGAGTTCCGGCAGCGACGTCAGCCGAGCACGGTGAAGCCGTCTGGACGTGCAGGTATCACGCGTGATACCTTTCTTGGACAATGGCGAATGTGACTATCCGAGACCTCAGAAACCATGGCCGCGAGGTGATTGACCGTGTGTTGGGCGGAGAGCGGCTCACCGTGACCCGCTCGGGGCGGCCGGTCGCGGAGTTGCGCCCTCTGGCGCCGCGCGGGCTCGATGCGGCCACCCTCCTGGAGCGGTGGCAGCGGTTGCCGGCAGTCGATGCGGTCCAGTTCAGACGCGATCTCGACCAGGTCCTCGACTCGACGCTGTGAGCGACGTCGAACCCCCTACACGCGGCCTTCTGGACACCAATACCGTCATTCTGCTCGCGCGGCTGCGGGATCCACAGCAACTCCCGCCGGTGCCGGCCATTGCGACAGTCTCGCTGGCCGAGCTCTCCGTCGGTCCCCTGGTGGCGCCGACGGAACCGGAGCGGGCAGCGCGGCAAGCCCATCTGCAACAGGCGGAGGCCGACTTCGATCCGATCCCCTTCGATGCGGCGGCTGCACGCGCGTTCGGCCAGGTCGCCGCCGATCTGCGCCGCTCGGGGCGCAAGGCCTCCGCCCGCGCCTACGACGCGCTGATCGCCGCCACCGCAATCGCGAACGGGTTGCCGCTGTACACGGTCAACCCGGACGACTACCTCGGAATCACCGGCCTCAGAGTCGTGGCAGTGGCGCACCCTGATGGGGCGCTTCACGCTGTCACTGAACGATAGCGCGTCACTTGAACCTCGCCTTCCCGCTCGCGGGCTCGAGCTATGTCATAGGAGGCCTGCATGCGCATGAGCGTGTCCATCCTGACCCCGAAGGCCTTCTCGATACGCAGTGCCATGGTGCTGGACAAATCAGAGCGGCCGTTGAGAAACGACGACAACGTGGGGCGGGACACCCCGAGCGCCGCAGCCGCAGCGCCGACGGCCAGCCCGAGAGGCTCGATCACTTCCGTTCTTACGAACGCACCGGGGTGCGGCGGGTTGAGCATACGCATGCAGTGGTAGTCCAGCATAACACCCTACGCCGAGCCAACAGGACGCTATCGCTAGCATCGCCAGCCCGGTCGGCCGCGGGGCGGCGGGGCGTGGCTTTGTTGACAGCGCCGAAAGGCGCCCCTGATAATGGCAGGCCGGTGATCCGGCGGCGCCGGCCTCGGGGCTGAGCACCGCCGCCGGAGCGCCGGACCGAAGCCCCTATGTCTGAGCCACTGGTACAATCGGCCCCCCGGCCCGCCGAGCTGCCCGTCAGCCGCCGCTGGACCTGGCGCAACATCAGCCGCAACTGGGAGATGTACCTGATGGTGCTGCTCCCCGTGGCGTGGCTGGTCGTGTTCATGTACCTGCCGATGTACGGCAACGTGATCGCCTTCAAGCGCTTCGTGCCGGCGCGCGGCATCCTGGGCAGCGACTGGCAGGGCTTCCATCACTTCATCCGCTTCTTCGAGTCGTTCAAGTTCCAGGAAATCATGTGGAACACCTTCTACCTGAACGCCTACGACCTGGTGTTCGGGTTCCCGATTCCCATCATCCTGGCGCTGGTTCTCCACTACGCCCCCTGGCGGCGCTACCGCAAGACGGTGCAGATGGTGACCTACGCCCCCCACTTCATCTCCACCGTGGTGATGGTGGGCATCATCATGAAGCTGTTCTCGCAGCGCATCGGGCTGATCAACGTCGGCCTGATGCAGTTCGGCATGCAGGAGGTCAACTTCCTCGGCGACGCATCCTGGTTCCCGCACGTCTACGTGTGGACCGGCATCTGGCAGAACATGGGCTGGGGGGCGATCATCTTCCTGGCCGCGCTGTCGGCGGTGGATCCCGAGCTGCACGAGTCGGCCAAGGTGGACGGCGCCAACATCTGGCGGCGCATGTGGCACATCGACATCCCCGGCATCCTGCCGGTGATCATCATTCTGCTGATTCTGCGCTCCGGCCAGATGCTGAACATCGGCTTCGAGAAAGTGTTCCTGATGCAGAACCCGCTCAACATCGGCGCCTCCGAGGTGGTGGACACCTACGTATACAAGGTGGGGCTGGCGTCGCGCAGCCCCAACTTTTCCTACGCCACCGCCATCGGTCTGTTCAAGAACCTGCTGGCATTCCTCCTGCTGCTGGCGGTGAACCGCGTTTCCAAGCGGCTCAGTGAGACCAGCCTGTGGTAAGGGCAGCCGTCCGTCGCGCACCGCGGGCGGTCCGCGGGCAGCGGATCCGCCACGGCCGCGAGGACCGGCTGTTCTATCTGATCAACGGAGTGCTGATGACGCTGCTGTTCATCGTCGTCACCTATCCGCTGATCTATATCGTCAGCTCTTCGTTCTCGGATGCCAACGAGGTGCTGGCGGGGCGCGTGTGGCTGCTGCCGCGCAAGCCCTCCCTGGAGGGCTACCAGGCGGTGTTCGAATTCGACCAGCTCTGGGTCGGCTACGGCAACACCGCCTTCTACACCGTGTTCGGCACCCTCTACAACGTGCTGATGACCATGCTGGTCGCCTACCCGCTGTCGCGCCGCGACTTCGTGGGGCGCAGCCTGCTGATGTTCCTGTTCGCCTTCACCATGTTCTTCCAGGGCGGCCTGATCCCCACCTACCTGCTGATCCGCAGCCTCGGCCTGCTGGACACCCGCGCGGTGATGATCGTGCCGTGGGCGATCGGGGTGTGGAACGTGATCATCACCCGTACCTACCTGGAGTCCACCGTACCCCGCGAGCTGTACGAGGCGGCGTGGGTGGACGGCGCCAGCAACACCCGTATGCTGTGGTCGATCGTGATACCGGTGTCGGGTCCGATCATCGCCGTGATCACGCTGTTCTACGCGGTGATGCACTGGAACCAGTTCTTCAACGCGCTGATCTACCTGCGCGACGAGAAGCTGGTGCCGCTGCAGATCGTGCTGCGCGAGATCCTGATCATGAATTCGTCGGCGGCGATCGACGACCTGATGGCCGACATCACCGAAGAGCAGCTGTTGCAGATGACCAAGCGCGAGTACCTGCAGGCGCTGATCCAGTTCGCGCTGATCGTCGTCGCCACGGTGCCGGTGCTGGTCGCCTACCCGTTCGTGCAGAAGTACTTCGTACGCGGTGTGATGATCGGTGCGATCAAAGGGTGATCGCGCGATCAAAGGATAACAAACCTCGGGTGTCACCCGAATTCACTACTCTACAGGAGAGGAGCGTATCCATGAAGAGAACGCTTTTGGCAGTGTCGTTGTTGGCACTGGTAGCCATGCTGGCAGTTGCCGGCGGAGAGGGGGAGGGCGCTGCCGCGGGCATCGAGCTGAGCGCACCCGGCGAGTACCCCATCGTGCAGGAGAAGCAGACCATCACGGTGATCGGCACCTACGATCAGCGGCTGGCATCGGGTACCTTGGATGACGCCAAGTTTACCGAGTACTTCGAGGAACTGACCAACGTCCACGTCGACTGGGTGGACATGGTCGAGTGGGAGGAGGCGGTCGAGAAGTACAACCTGATCCTGGCCGCCGGCGACCTGCCCGACGTGCTGATTCCGCATCAGCGCATCAC
The DNA here is from genome assembly GCA_047515735.1 of Spirochaetales bacterium. Taxonomy (GTDB): domain Bacteria; phylum Spirochaetota; class Spirochaetia; order SZUA-6; family Bin103; genus Bin103. Next base: position 14,628 of record JAKZWC010000271.1, read on the forward strand.
CGTGCAACAGGCGTTCGACCAGGGCGCCGCGGGGGCGTTCATCGGCCTCAAGGACCTGATCGCCGAGCACATGCCCGGCTTGAGCGCGCGCCTCGCGGAGGTGCCGGAGGTGCACCAGCGCATCACCATGCCGGACGGGGAGAACTACTACTTCCCGATCGTTTCCGCCGGCTGCTTCCACTGCCAGTACTCGACCAAGATGTGGGTCTACAAGCCCTGGGTGGACCAGCTCGGACTGAAGTGGCCGCCGGAGACCCCCGAGGAATTCGCCGACATGCTGCGCGCGTTCCGTGACCAGGATCCCAACGGCAACGGCAAGCAGGATGAGGTGCC
>JAKZWC010000272.1:0-11446 GCA_047515735.1 Spirochaetales bacterium
GGGGATGACCGGAAGCCAGATCTCCCGCCTGTTCTTCCTCGAGGCGTTGTTCATCGGCATGGCCGCGGCGCTGGCTGGAGTGGGCCTGGGCTGCGCCATCGTGCTGCCGCTGTCGCAGGTCGGACTGGACTACAGTGCCGCCATGGAGGGAGTGGAGCTGAACATGTCGGACGTGTTGTACCCGCGCCTCAGCGCGCGCTCCACCCTGCTGGTGTTCTGCTACTCCATCGCGGTGACCGCCGTCGCCTCCTACTGGCCGGCGCGCAAGGCGGCCCGGCTGCACCCGGTGGTGGCGCTGCGCGCCGCGTGAGTCGATGACCGCGACGCTGTTTCGGCTGGCCCTGCGCAACCTCGGCCGCCACCGCCGCCGCACGGCCATAACCGCCGCGGCGCTGGCGGCCGGGATCGCGCTGTTCATCTTCATGGATTCGATGCTGCGCGGGATGGACTCCGAGTCGCAGCGCAACCTGGTGTGGTACGAGACCGGCGCCGGCCGCATCGTCAGCACCGCGCAGCAGGTGGAGCTGGAGCGCCCTGCTCTGAAACACGAGATCGTCGAGTATCGGCCGCTGCTTGCCGCACTGGCGGAGCGGGGAGTGGCCGCGGCACCCCGCGTCCGCTTCACCGGCGAGTTGTTCTTCGGCGAGGGCTCGCTGCCGGTGCGGCTGGTGGGCATCGACCCGGCGCTCGATCCCGAGGTGTTCCGGCTGCCCGGAAGCGTGCTTCCCGGCGGCGAGTACCTTGAGAACGGCGTTCCGGGGCTGCTGCTCGGCGCCTGGACCGCCGACGACCTGGAGATCGCCGTCGGCGACTTCGTTGAGCTGCGGACCCGTACCCGCCACGGCGCGGTGCAGACCCTGGAGCTGGAGTTGGTGGGTATCCTGCGCAGCCCGAACCCCACCATCAACCGGGGAGTCGGCTTCCTGCCCCTCGCCGTCGCCCAGCTCGACCTCGACCTGGAGGGGGTCACGGAGGTCTCCCTCGGCACGCTGCGCACCCGGCTCGGACGTCCCGTCCCGGTGCCGGTGGGGGCGACCCTGGAACGCGAGATTCGGCGCCTGAACGAGGATCTCGCAACCGCCTTCCCGGGCGTGGTGGCGGTGGGCTGGACCGAGCTGGCGCGGGACTACCTGGCGGTGCTGGAGTCGGACAGCGCGGTCAACAGCATCATGCTGTTCCTGGTCTTTCTGATCGCCGCGGTGGGCGTATCCAACACCATGCTGATCGCGGTGTACGAGCGGATCCGTGAGTTCGGGACGATGCGTGCGCTGGGCATGGACGACGCCGCTATCCGCGCCGCGATGGTGCTGGAAGCGGGAGCGATCGGGTTGCTGGGGTCACTGGCGGGGGTGACGGCCGGCGCCGCCGCCACTTGGTGGCTGGTGACCTGGGGTATCGACATGAGCGGACTGTACGGCGACATGAACATCGGCTACCGGGTGACCGGGATCTTCCGGGGCGCCTGGAACCCGGGGATCATGGTGGCGGCCGTGATCTTCGGGGTTGCGGCCAGCATGGCGATCGCGCTGCTGCCGGCGCGCCGGGCGCTCAAGCTCGACATCGTGCAGTGTCTGCGCTACGAGTAGTGGCAGGCGCCCTCCCCCCGCCCGCCGGCTTGGACAGGCCGTGACCGGCTTCAGTACCTTTCATGGGACAAAGGAGTGGTTGATGATGAAGACCCGGCGATGCGCCGGCGGCGGCATGCTGCTGTCGCTGTTGTTGCTGACCGGCGCCGTTCCGCTCGGCGCCCTGACCGGCGCGGAGGTGATCCGGCAGATGGAGCGCAATGAGCGCCACTCCTCGGCGCACTCCACCGGCTCGCTGCAGATCACCGACCGGTTCGGGACCCGAACCAAGACTTTCATCTCCACCGCGGTGGGCGACGACCGTTCACTGCTGGAGTTCACCAACCCGGAGGAGGCGGGACAGAAGATCCTGCGCCTGGACGACGAGATCTATCTCTACTTCCCGGAGGCCGAGGAGGTGATCCATCTGCAGGGCGCGGCGCTGCGCGAGAACGTCCTCGGCTCCGACTTCTCCTACGAGGACATGACCGGCGAGGGCAGCCTGTTGGACGACTACCAGGTGGAGCTGGAGGGCACCGAGCCGATCGACGGCCACGACTGCTACCGGCTGCGGCTTACCGCGACCCGGCGCGACGTGGTGTATCCGATTCAGGTGGTGTGGATCGACGCCGAGCAGTTCGTCTCCCGCCGCGTCGAGCAGTTCTCCCAGCGCGGCCGGCCGCTCAAGCAGATGGCCATCTCCGACTACCGCGTGGTGGGAGACAAGCTGATCCCGGTGCGGCTGGAGATGTCCGATCTGATGAAGAAGAACTCGCGCACGGTGTTTGTGATCGACACCATCGAGGTGGACATCGCCGTGGACGAGAGCCTGTTCTCCCTGGAGGAACTGACCTTTTGAGCCGGCGCCGCGGCGGGAAGACGGTCGCGACGGCGCTCCTGCTGGGTCTGCTGGCGGCGGCCGCCGCGGCCGCGGACCTGCGCACCGCCGTGACCGTGGAGGCACTGCTCACCGGGCTGTCCAATCCGGACGGCGCGGCGCTGCTCGGCGCTGGCGGCAGCGCGCGGCTCGATCTGGCGGCGACCGGCAATCGCGACGTGCGCGGCCGGCTCAGCCTGCGCGCCGACCTGCGCCGGGAGGCGGGCGTCGAGGTGGAGCGCGCCTTTCTGCGGGCGCGGCTGCCGGGGTTCCGCCTCACCGCGGGAAAGACGCGGCTGGCCTGGGGCAGGGGCCGGTTCTTCAACGCCGGCGACATCCTGTTCGAGCAAGCGCCGGCATTCGCGGCCGGTGCCGGTGAGTTCCTGACCGCCACCGACTGGCTGGTGGCTGCATACGTGCCGTTGGGCCGCTTGTCCTTCCTGGAGCTGGTGGCGCTGCCCCCGCTCGATCCGCTCGCCATCGAACGCACCGACGCCGGCGGCCGTGCCGTGGTGCGGCTGGGAGAGCTGACCGTGGAAGGCGGCTACCTGTATGCCGCGGAGCGCGCGGCGGCCGCGGCGACGGAGCAGCGCGAGCACCGCGGCTACCTCAGCCTGAAGGGGGCGCTCGCCGGCATCGACTGGCATCTGAGCGGCGGCACGGCACTGCCGGCCGCGCGCGGCGCCGACCTGCGCCGCGCCGCCGAGCGCCACCTGCTCCTTACCGGCGGCGGCCTCGCGTTCCTGGACCTCGGCCCGGAGGCCGGCGTCGTCAGGCTGCTGCTCGAAGCCGGCGTGCGCCCCTGGGGCGCGTGGGACGACACTTCCCCGCCGCCGGCGCCGGTGCTCGACCACTACGGGCTGTACCTGTTCCCCGAAGTGGGTTACAGCCCTGCCGACGGCTGGGACCTGTCACTGAGCGGCGTGTTGTCTCCGATCGACGGCTCCGGGGTCGCCGCTGCCGGCGCCTCCTGGAACATCCTGCAGGGGCTGACCCTCAGCCTCCATACGTCGCTGATGTTCGGCCACCCCGACGACACGTTCGCCTGGGAGCGCCCGGGTGGGCTGGCCGCCACCCTGCTGGCCCGTTACATATTCGGCTCGCCGTAGCCCGCCGCGTACTATCGGCGGCACTACGAGTGGGGTATTCTGAGGACATGGTTCATGTCATCGTCACCATGCAGGTGGAGCCGGGCCGCATGGATGAATTCATCTCCGTGGCGCGCGAACTGGCACCGCTGGTGCGCGCCGAAACAGGCTGTCTGCGTTATGACTACACCGTAGACACTCCGTCCCCGCTCGCCATTCAGGAGCCGATCGACGATCATCGGGTCACGCTGATCGAGCAATGGGAGTCCGACGACGCACTGGCAGCTCATACCCGGGCGCCCCACATGAAAGAACACGGACCGGCGCTGGCAGCTCTGCGCACCGGCGCCGTCAGCGCCCGCGTCACCCGCCCACTGGCAGGCAATGAGTAGCGTTCCGCCTGCCGCCGCTCCCGAGTCGCCGCGACTCGCCCTCGGTGGGGTAATCCCGGCCACGTTCACGCCGTTTCGGCCGGACGGCTCGCTGCACCTGGCCATGATCGCGCCGCTGGTGGAGAAGCTGATCGGCGACGGTGTCGGCGGTCTCTTCGTTCTCGGTACCACGGGTGAGGGCAACCTGATGACGGTGCAGGAGCGCAAGGCCGCGGCGGAGGCCTTCATCGCGGCAACGGCGGGGCGGGTGCCGGTGCTGGTGCACGTGGGGCACGCGAGCCTGCACGCGGCACGCGACCTTGCGGCCCACGCTGCCGCGGCCGGAGCCGACGCCCTGGCCGCCCTGCCCCCCTACTACCACAAGCCGGACTCGATCGAGGCGGCGGTATGTGCCATGGAGTTCATTGCGGCCGGCGGCGGCGGTCTGCCGCTGCTTTACTATCACATTCCCCAGATGAGTGGCGTTGCACTGGAACCTGCCGCACTGCTGGAGGCTGCCGCCGAGCGGGTACCCACTCTGGCCGGAATCAAGTTCAGTCACAACGACGTCACCCGGCTGGCCGCCTGCAGCGCAGCGGCCGACGGCCGGTTCCAGGTGATGTGGGGGGTGGACGAGTCGCTCCTCGCGGGCCTGACCGCCGGAGCCGCGGGCGGGATCGGCAGCTCGTACAATTACGCAACGCGCCTGTACGCGCCGGTGCTGGACTACGCCGCCGGTGGTCGCGGGGCCACGTTGGCGGCGGCGCAGTTCGCCCAGGAGCGCTCGCGACGCATGCAGAGCCTCATCAACGGCCGTGGCGGAATCGCCGCGGCCAAGGCGTTGATGCCGGCGCTCGGCGTCGACTGCGGCCCTACCCGCCTGCCGCTGCTCAACCCTGACGCTGGCGCCCGCGCGGCGTTACACCGGGAGTTGGAGCGACTGGGCTTGTTCAACTGGCTGGGGCACTGAGAACGGCAACCTTGGGGAACGGACTCGCGGGCCGCATAGCCCGCGGCTACCTGGCAGTGCTCCGGGTGACGGCGTTTCTTGCCGCTGTGGTTCTGGGCGCGGCCGCCTGCGGGGCCGTCATTACCGTTCCGCTGTGGCTGCTAGCCACCCGAGCCACCGGAGTCTACAACTGGCTCGTCGTCGCCGCGGCCGGCGCCGTGCTGGGCGCGGCCGGCGCAGCTCGCCTGCTGCGGGGAGCGCGCCGGGCCCCCAGTGTGGCACACTACCTGCGCACCACCGCCGTCGTCGGCGCGAAGGTAGCGGGACGTGTCGCGGGGGTGCTGGTCCTCGTGCTGCTCGAGTTGATGTTGTTCGTGAGATGGGGAACCCTGCCCGGATTGCTGGCCCTGCCCCTCGTGCTGGTCCTCGTCGGGCTGCTCCTGTTCATACATCCGGCAGGGGTGAGTGCGGCGCCACGCCGCCAAAAACTGAGCAAACTGAGCCGGGAGAGTTGAACCGCGCCGTGCGAGTAGCGTATACTCGCGAATGGTGGAGTTCTGGTGCGCGGGTTCGCATGCCATGTCGATGGCCCCTGTGTTCCCTTGCCTTAGGTTTCGCCGGTCACTGTCGATAATTAGGGTGTCGGTCGTAGGATTTAGTTCCCCTCCCAGTTTACTTCATTTTGCGCCGGCACCTGAAAGGGTAGGTCGGTCCCCCGACAGGGGGGCCGGCCGTTTTCTTTTTCGGCCCCTGCCGTGGCCGGGCTGACACCTGGATCGGGATGCGTGGGCGGATCGGATCTTCGTTTACCCGGGTGGACGCCGCTATCTGCCTCCTGGTGGCGCTGGTGGTGGGAGCTGCCTGCGGCGTTGCCATCGCCGTCACCGGCAACATCCGCAGCCTCGACGTGTACGCGCGCGACCGGCCGGCGCTGCCCACCAGGATACTGGACCGCAACGGGCGCCTGATCACCGAGTTCTTCCGCGATCAGAAGCGCGAGATCATTCGCGTCGAGGAGATCTCTCCCCATCTGATCCAGGCGTTGTTGACGCGTGAGGATCGGCACTTCTTCCGGCATCCCGGATTTCGCATCCCGGATACGGTTCGGGCAGCGTGGAACATGATCAGCGGCCGCTTCTGGTCAGGCGGCTCTACCATCACCCAGCAACTCGCCGGCTCGGTCTACGCCGATCGTACCGAGATCACCATTCGCCGCAAGCTGGTGGAGCTCTGGTGGGCGATCCAGCTGGAACGCTGGTTGACCAAGAACGAGATACTGCAACGCTATCTCAACCTGGTGTACTTCGGAGAGGGAACCTACGGGGTGGAGGCTGCCTCTCAATTCTACTTCAAGCACTCGGCACGCGACATGAGCGTCGCCGAGGCTGCCATGCTGGTGATCCAGCTCAACCGGCCGGGCGGGAACTCGCCGATCAACCACCCCAACCGGGCCCGTACGCTGCAACGCGAAATCCTCGACCAGATGGTGGAGCTCGGCTTCGTCACGGCCGCAGACGCCGACCTGTCCTTTCAACAGTACTGGGACAACTACGATTTTACCCGGTCGAACCGTTCTACCGCCTTCCTGGAACGCGCGGACGCATCACCCTACTTCAGCGAATACGTGCGCGGCCGCCTGGACGAGTTGCTGCTCGGTTCGATGGACGTGTATCAAGATGGCCTGATCGTCCACACTACCCTCGATTTGGACTATCAGCGCGCCGCGGAAGCTGCTCTGACCCGCCATCTGCAGCGGGTCAACGACGCTCGCAGTACCGCGGCCCGGGCCCGGCTCGAGGTCGCCGACGAGAGATTCCTGCCGCTCGCCGATCTGCTTTCGCTCACCTTCAACATCGGCGACCTGCGGGTGGCGGGAATCCGCGAGCGCAAGCAGGGCACCGAGCAGTTCATCAAGGAGCTGGCCCCCGCTCTCGACCTGCTGGGCATGACGCTCGATGCCGAGGACCTGCGCTTCGTTTCCCAGGTGGCCTACGGACGCGGCGAGAAGGAATCGAAGCGCACCCAGGTCGAGGGTGCCCTGATCACTCTCGATGCCCGCAGCGGTCACATACTGGCGATGGTCGGAGGCAGCAAGTTCGAGACTGGAAACCAGTTCAACCGTGCCACCCAGGCAAGGCTGCAGCCGGGCTCCGCGTTCAAACCGCTCTACTACTCGGCAGCGATCAGTTCCCAGCGCTTCACTCCTGCCTCCATGATCGTCGATGCCCCGGTCGTGTTCGTGAATGACGACGGTACCCGGTACGTACCGCTGAACTACAAGGGCGAGTGGCAGGGACCGGTGCTGCTCCGCACCGCGCTGGCGCGCTCCATGAACGTACCCTCGCTCAAGGTGCTGGACGGGATCGGCTTCGACGCTGCCATCGAGCGCGCCAGCCGCATGCTGGGCATTACGGCGGCGGATGAAATCGAGAGCACGTTTCCGCACAAGTATCCGCTGGGGCTTGGCGTGATCGCGGTGTCGCCGCTGCAGATGGCGCAGGCCTACGCGACGTTCGCGAACGAAGGCAGGGCGGTTACTCCGCTGGCAATTCAGTACATCATGGACCGCAACGGGCGGATGGTGCTGGAGGTGGAAAAGGAGCTGCGCGCGCAGCAGCGAACCGAACAACGGGCGCGCCAGATCATGAGTCCGCAGGTGGCCTACATCATGGCGCACATGCTGCAGAGCACCGTACGGTGGGGCACACTCCGCTGGGCCACCAGCCTGGTGGAAGGATTCGACACCGATACCGCCGGCAAGACCGGAACCACTCAGAACTGGTCCGACGCCTGGACCGTGGGCTTTACGCCGGAGCAGGCCACGGCCCTGTGGATGGGCTTCGACGAACGCGGCGAGACCCTGGGGCTGACCCTGACGGGCGCCACGGCGACCGGTCCCGCGTGGACCGAGTACATGAAGGCGATCGAGCCCGAACAGCCGCGCTACTTCGTCCGCCCGCCAACCGGGTTGATCGAGGTCACCGTCAACGCCCACTCCGGGTTACTCCCGTCCGGCGCGTCCGGGGAAGAGATCATTCCGGAGATCTTTCTTACCGGTACCGACCCCAAGGAGCGGGACGGCCTGCTCGCGTACGAGACCGAGCGGCGAGCGGAAGTGATCGCGAACCTGCGCAGCTCGATGCTGGCCATCGACGTGGGTCCGCCGCTGGGTCTCGCTCTGGATGCACCACGTGCGGTGCCCGGCTCCAGCTCGGCGCCGCAACCGGGCACTGCGCTGCCAAGGAAAAATCCGCTGCTCGACTGAGCCGCAACGGGACGGTCTGTCATGGAACTACGTTACTCCCACGATCATCATTGGGTCCGGCGTGACACGCCTGGGCGGGTTACCGTCGGCCTCTCCGACTTTGCACAGCGGGAACTCGGCGAGATCGCCTATCTCGAGCTGCCTCGAATCGGCATGCAGGTCGCCGCCGGGACTGCGGTTTGTGCGGTCGAGTCGCTCAAGTCCGCCGGCGAACTGTATGCGCCGGTGACCGGGACCGTGGTGGACCGCAACGAGGAGCTGGCGGCCGAGGGAGGACAGACGCTGATCAATCGGGATCCCCTGGGAGCGGGCTGGATCTTCGTCATGGAGATGGACCAGCCGGCCGAGTTCGACCGGCTGGTGTCCGCGGCAGATTATGCTCGCCTAACTGCTACCGGCACCTGACGCCGATACATACTGTATGGAAGTTCGCATCGACTCCGTAGTGGTGCACAAACGTATTCGCTCCGATTTGGGCGATCTGGAGCCCATGATGGAAAGTCTGCGCCGCCACGGACAGCTCAGCCCGATCCTGATCAATCGCCGGTCAGAACTGATTGCCGGCCACCGCCGTCTCGAATCGGCGCGCCGACTGGGATGGACCAGCGTTCATGCGGTCATGGTGGAGCAAGTGAGCGATCAGAGCATGTTGGAGTTGGAGATCGAGGAGAACGTGCAACGCAAGGAACTCAACGAGGACGAGCTCGCGGCCGCGTTGTTGCGCCTGGAACGGCTCAGACAGCCGGGTTGCCTGCAGCGTGTGCTGCTCCGGTTCAGCGATCTGTGGCGCCGGCTGTTGTTACGGCGCGCCTGAACTCGCCAGCCGGTCGCCTGGCAGAGACTTCGCTGTCACGTTCCGGGTCGCCGGCACTACCTACCGCCCTACCTGCCTGACCAGTTGCTGCCGTGCCACGGAATACCAGAGCGGGCGTCCGTGCGGACAGTGCTGAAGCTCGATGTCGAAGGAGCGCCGGACGATAGTCGTGGCCGCTTCGCGGTCCAGCATCTCGCCGTCTTTCACTGCCAGCTTACATGCCACATCGGCCAGCACGGCGCGCTCCAGGTCGGCTTCGCTGCCGCGCATACCGGCCACGTAGGCGGCCAGCCACTCCGCGGGAAGCTGATGGAGAGGCTCGGCCAGGGCGGTAATCCGCAGCGGCCGGCCCGCCTCCCGCTCGATCACGATACCCATCTCGCGCAGCAGCTTGCTGGCACCGGATACCGCCTTCCCGGCTGCAGGATCCAACTCCAGCTCGATGGGGATCAGCAGTCGCTGGACTGGAAACGCGCGCCGCCGCAACTCCTCGTAGAGCACCCGTTCATGGGCCGCGTGCTGGTCCACGAAATAGAGGGTGGATCCGATCTCGACCAGGAGAAACAGTCCCAGGGCTTGTCCGACGTAGTGTAGTCCGCCGCTGACGTCGGGCACCGATACGGTCGTCTCCGGTCGCTCCGTAGGTGATGCGCTGGGGCCGGGGATGACGGCGGCGGCGGCAGGCCCGGGCGCCAGGTCGCCGCTATCCGGCTGCACCGGCAGCCCACCCGCGGCAACCGCGGCCGACTCGGGCCGCGCCGGAAGGACGGTCGGGGCCGGGGGCCTGGCCGGCGTGAACGGCAACCTGCCGGCTGCCGGCGCAACGGGCTGCGCCAGCGGCGAGCGATGACCGAACTGCGGCACCACCTCCTGCACCACGCGCACTACGGCTTGGTGCAAGGGGGCCAGGTTGCGAAAGCGCGCTTCCCGCTTTGCCGGATGCACGTTGAAGTCTACGAGCTGAGGGTCGATTTCGACGAACAGACAGGCGACGGGGTGGCGCCCGCCTGGAAGCAGGGCCGCATAGCCATACTCCACCGCCTGAGCCAGGCCGAACTGCTGAATGCGGCGGCGGTTGACGAAGACCATCAGCCGCGATCGGTCGCGGCCGGCCAGTTCCGGGCGGGCACCGATGACGGTGACGTGAAAGTCGGCAAACCGGCGCTGCGCCGGGAACAGGTCGGCCGGCATGAACCGGCCGCCGAGGACGTCGGCCACTCGTTGCAGCGGAGTGGTTGCCAGCAACGCGGTGTCGGACGCGCCATCCACCGTGAGTCGAAACGTCACTTTGGGGTGGGCCAGCGCCTTCTCGAGCAGCATCCGCCGGCAGAGTGCAGTTTCCGTACCGGGACGGCGCAGAAAACGCCGTCGGGCCGGCAGGTCGGCAAACAGGCGCGTTACCTGGACCCGGGTACCGACGGCTGCGGCGGCGCCGGTGAGGTGGCGGCGCCCGGCGCCGGCCACCAGCCGTGTCGCGCCCGGCGTGGCCCGAGTGCGGCTGATCACCTCCAGCCGGGCACAGGCGGCAATGCTGGCCAGCGCCTCGCCACGAAATCCCAGTGTGGTGACCCGCTGCAGGTCGCTTTCGTCGGCTATCTTGGAGGTGGCATGGCGCAATGCGACGTGGTCCAGATCGGCTCGGCTGATGCCGTGGCCATTATCGCGGACCGCCACCAGCCCGAGACCCCCGGAATGCAGCTCCACGTCGATCTCGCCGGCTCCGGCATCGAGGGCGTTGTCCAACAGCTCGCGCACGATGGAATAGGGGCGCTCGATCACTTCGCCGGCGGCAATCCGGCTGGCCACCTGCTCGTCGAGCAGGCGGATCGTACGGAGTTCGGCGGGGTCGCTCGGGGGTTCCATCAGCGAGCCCGGACCGATGTGCTGCGGAGTCCTGGTATACTGGAGGTTATCCGTTTCATGGTTGTCTCGATGCTACATCTGGTGATCGATCTGCCCGGTGTCGGTTCGCTCAAGGAGAAACGCCGCGCTATCGGGTCGCTGAAAGACCGAATCCGGAGCAAGTACAAAGTATCCGTTGCCGAGGTCGGCGCCAATGAGCTGTGGCACGTTGCCGAGATTGGCTGCGCAGTGGTTTCCAACTCCCACACCTTTGGCGAGACCGTGCTGCACAAGATCATTGCATTCGCGGAGGAGAACTCCGCTTTCCCGATTCGTAGCGCTCAGGTGTTCTCCGAGCACTACTGACAGCATCCGGGCGAAGTGCCGGGGGCGCCTTGATCGGCGGACATCGATCTGCTACCTAGGCCGGGTGCGGCGAACGAGGGTGCTGCGTAGCCTGGCGCTGATCCTGGGCGTGATCATGGTTCCGAGTTGTGCCGAAGATGAGCCGCGCGCCACCGCGGCAGAGCCTCCCGCGAAGGCGGTTTCGGCCGGTACCCGAGAGGCAGCGGCAGAACCCGCTGCCGAGTCGAGTGTGCCGCCGCCGGTGCCTGCCGTCGCCCCTCACCTGCTCTACCCGCGCGGAGCGCGTATCACGCCGAACGACTACTCCAT
>JAKZWC010000273.1:0-3281 GCA_047515735.1 Spirochaetales bacterium
GCCCGATCACTGTCTGGTTGGACTGCGCCAGGGTCATGGAGCCGGCCACGCCGGCCACCGCCCAGGTGCCGTTGTCGAGCACCGCCAGGCCCCAGGGAAACACCGGGTGCTCGCCGTGCCGGGGGAGAAAGCGGTAACGCCGCCGGATGGCCGATCTGGCCGCCGGTGCCGTCATGCTGCAGCACCCAGTGGTCGCGCCAGGCGAGCTGGTCGCGGCTCGGGGTGGCCGGAAGCTGGTCGCTGGTCAGGGGTCGATGCATCACTCGGTAGTAGTAGCGCGGCCGTGCGCGCCACGCAACCGCGCCGCCCGAGCGGACCACGGCACAGCGGTCAGGACCCGGCGCCGCCGTGCAGGCGGAACGAGTACAGCTCCGCCTCGCGCAGCAGGAAGCGGATGCGCCGGAAGCGGGGCACCTCCGCGGCTCCCGGACCCGCCCGGCCGCGCAGCTCGGCGCGCCCGTTCCAGCGCAGCACGTGCTCCACGGCGTCGCCGTCGAACCGCTCGCAGTCGTCCGCGGAGTAGCCGGGGATCACCGCACCGGCCTCGTCCAGCAGCTCCGCCCGCAGGTAGCCGCGGCCGCGGCACGCCGCGTTGATTGCCAGCGTGTCGCCCCACGACAGCAGCGGCTGCGTCACCAGCACCCCCTCGCGCACCGGGTTGGCGCCGAGGGAGACGAAGCCGTCGCGCCGCAGGCGCGCCAGGCCGAGGCCGTAGCCGACCGCGTCCCAGTCCCACACCTCGGGCACGTCGCGCCACGCCTCCGGATGGTCGCGCGCCTCGTTGCCGCCGGCGAACCACCAGTCGTGGTGGTTCCGCGAGCCGCCGTGGTACACCCACAGCTCGTCGCCCATCGCCACCGGCGGGCTCGGCACCGTGACCATGAACTGATTCCAGGAACCGGGCGCACCGCGCCGCAGCCAGGGCCGGCCGGGGGCGATGCGGCGCCACAGGCGCCCGTCCCGGCTGTGCACCAGCTGTACGTCCATGGTGTTGCTCACCATGTGGAACACGTTGAGAAAGCCGACCCACTGGCCGCCAAGGCGCAGCGGCGTCATGCCGTAGAACGCGTCGTCGACGTTGTCGAGCGCGGGCTCGGGAGCCAGGATCGGACGCGGCTCGCTCCAGTGCAGGAAGTCGTGGCTCTCGATCAGGAAGATGCGGCGCCTGCCCTGACGCGTGGCGGCCCCCAGCGCGGCGTCGAAGCCCGGCTCGCCGCCCACCCCCGGCCGGCCCCGGGCCGGCGGCCGCAGGTGGCCGCGTCCCGGCACCGACCGATAGAAGGGATGGCGTGTAGCCGCGAGGTGGGTCTGGGAGTCCGGATCGAACGCCATGATGGTGACGTCGCCGCGCTCCCGGCCCAGGCGGCCGAACACCGGTCCCGCGGCGTACGGGGTGAGGTGGATGCCGTCCGCGGAGTAGGCCGCGTGCACGGTGAAGCGCGACTCGTTTTCGGCGACCGGCACGATCCGGGTGTAGAGGGTCTTGAAACGCCGTTGCGGGTCGCGTTCCAGGGGATCGTCGACGATGCAGATGTCGTACACCGAGCCGTAGTCTTCGGTACCGAACACGATGTTGGTGTCGCGGCCCTCCTCGTGCTGGATGCCCATGGGAGGCTTGACCCAGTCGATGCCATCCTCGGAGCAGGCGTAGAGCTGGCGCAGGCGCGCGTTCTCCCAGCCGTGGGAGCCGCCGCCGTGGCTCCACAGGCGTTCCCGGTCCAGCTTGAAGTCGGTGTAGAAGCAGTGGAAGCGGCCGCTGTCCGGATCGCGCCGCAGGTTCCAGGAGTTGCACGAGAAGTAGGTCACGTGCTCCCACGGCCGGTCGCGGCGGATCAGGGGGCTGTGTTCATCGGGGACCGGATGATGGATGGTTCTGGTGAGATAGTCGGCGACCTCGACTACGACATCGTCGAAGAAGTACTGCGTCTGGTCGCCGATGAACAGGACCGTGCTGTCGATTGCCATGGAGCGATGACCTCCCGCAAGCGTGGCAACGCCACTCCTGGCCACGCCACCCCCCACCACTTAGCCATACCGCGTGCAGTTGGTACAGTTTGCGCCACCGGCGGCGCCGGCGGAGGCGAAGACATGACCGAGCTGCAGATCGTTACCGGTCCCGATCCCGATCCCGTCACCGCATTCGCCGCCGCCGAACTGGCGCGCTACGCCCGCGACCTGTTCGGCGTCGTCGCGGTGATCGGCCCGCGGCCCGGGGTGGCAAACGCCAGCTTGTGGCTGGACGGCCAGGGCGCCGGCCTGGCAGCACCGGATGAGCCGCAGAGCTACACCCTGCGCCGCTTCTCGCGCCCGGCGGGGGGCGACCACCTGCTGGCCGCCGGCGGCAGCCCGGCTGCGACCCTGTGGGCGGTGTACGAACTGGTGCGCGGCTGGGGGGTGCAGTTCCTGCTGCACGGCGACCTGCTGCCCGACGCGCCCGGCCCATTGCGCCTGCCCGCCGTCGACCGCACCTGCAGCCCCAACCTCGCCACCCGCTGCTGGCGGCTGATCAATGACTTCGCCTGCGGCCCGGAGTCGTGGGGGCTGGAGGAGAACCGGCGCTTCATCGACCAGCTCGCCAAGCACGCCTTCAACGAGGTCCTGCTGTCGCTGTGGCCCTGGCAGTCGTTCGTGCACTACGAGTTCGGCGGCGTGGCCAAGCGCACCGGCTGCTCCTGGTTCGACTTCCGCTATCCGCTGGACGAGCACACCGTGGGGCGCGAAGTGTTCGGCGCGGCGACCGAGTTCGAGAACCCGGACCTGGCGGGGATCACCGACTACCGGGAACGCCATGCCGCGGCGCGGCGCCTCGCCGGCGGCATCATCGAGCACGCCGCCGCACGCGGCATCAGCGCCGGCATGTCGCTGTCGCTGCTGGAGTATCCCCTGGAGTTCCTGCCGGTGATTCCGGGAGCGCACGTGGCCCACCAGCTCGGCGAGAAGACCTGCGTTCCCGGCAGCGAGCAGGCTCCCGACGATCCCCTGCTGGTCGAGCTGGCGCGCACCAAGCTACGTGCCCACCTGCAGACCTACCCCGGCGTCGAGCGCCTGTTCCTCGGCTTCCCCGAGCATCGCGAGTGGCTGCACCGCGCCGAGGACGCCTGGAAGAGCCTGGACGACAAATATGCCATCTCCGAGGTGCTGAGCCTCGACCAGGCGCTGGCGGCGGCGCGCCGGCGCAGCGACCTGCACGGCGGCGCCGAGCGGCAAGTGACGCGGGTGCTCGGCGACATCGCCATGCTGCGCCTGATCGACTGCGTGCTGGAGGATCGCAGCGTGCTGCA
>JAKZWC010000274.1:0-5915 GCA_047515735.1 Spirochaetales bacterium
GCCTTGGACCGTTCGGCGACGGCGATGGTGCGGTCCTGGTCGGCGAGCTCGATCGTCTTCTTCTGTTCGATCCGCGCCGTCTCGACCAGCCGGTCGCGCTCGATTTCGCGGTTGCTCACCGCTTGCTGCCTGGCGATGCGCTGTTCCTCCACGGTACGCTCGGCGTCGATGTTGGCGATCTCCACCTGCCGCTTGGCCTGAATCTCGGCCTCCTGGGCGTCCCGGTTCTTGGATGCCTCCTCGATGGCGGTCTCCGCCCTCTGGTCGGCCTTACGGACCGCTATCTCACGTTCCTGGGAGAGCTGGGCATACTCCTGGTCGCGTTGGATGTCGAGTTTGTGGCGTTCCGCGTCCAGATTCTTCGTGCGCACCTCGACTTCGGTGTCCTGCTCGATCTCATTGCGCGTCTTGCGGCGGGATTCGATGGCGCCAGTCAAACGCGTGAGCCCTTCCGCATCAAAGGCATTCCTGGGGTTGAAGTGCTCGACGCTCGTTTGATCCAGGCCGGTGAGCGATACCGACTCCAGTTCGAGACCGTTCTTGAGCAGATCTTCGGAAACCACCTGTTGCACCTTCTGCACGAAGTCGACCCGTTTCTCGTGCAATTCCTCCATCGCCATTTCGGCGGCGACCGCGCGCAGCGCGTCGACGAACTTGCCCTCTACCAGCACCTTGAGCTGATCCGGCTTGGTGGTCTTCAGACCGAGAGTCTGCGCGGCGTTGGCGATCGACTCGGCAGTGGGTTTGGCGCGCACGTAGAACTCCGCGGTGACATCGACGCGCATGCGGTCGTGGGTGATCAGCGCCTGCTCGTTGGCGCGTTTCACCTCCAGCCGCAACGTGTTCATGTTCACGGGAATCACCTCATGCAGAATCGGCAACACGAGCGTTCCGCCGTTGATGACTACCTTCTGCCCGCCCATTCCGGTGCGCACGAAGGACAGCTCCTTGGAGGCCCTGCGGTACAGGCGCGCCACTATCAGGCTCAGGGTCAGCAACGCCACCAGGACGATGCCAGCCAGAATCAGGATGTCGAACATGGTTTCTCCTCCTGTCGGGATGTCGAGCAAGGCTTCTTTGCCTTCAGGTGGTGTCCTCGATCATTTCACGTGCCAAGTCGATGACCGCGAAGCGATTGTTCAGCCGGCGCACGATCAGCACCTCCTTCGGCGCGGCGAAGGAGGCCTGCGGATCGTCCGGTTCGACCATGACGTAGTGCGTATGGCCGTGTACGTCGCGCAGCTTGGCTTCGGCGGGTTCGCCACGCCGCGCCGTGCCCAAGGTAATGGTGGCGACCGAGCCGATGAACGAGTCCTCCGTTACGGCGTCGGTCTCGTCCAGCGGGATGACGCGCGCGATTACTCCGCCTGCCGCACGTAGCGGTAGCAGGGAGCCCGCGAATGCCACTGGCACGGCGATCCCGGAAGGCAGATACCTGCCGAGGATCTCCATGACCACACTCTGCAGCACCAGTCCGCCGAGGCCAAAGATCGTCAGGAATGCAACGAGCAGCATCAATACCGGAACCTGCCCCACGCGCAGCCAGGCCAGTGCCTTCCTGAACGGCGACACGATGGCCTCGGAAGCATCGATCTCGAGGTTCGCGTTCAGGTCGGTCTCGGGCAGGAGGGACCGGAGATGTTCGGAGATGCTCGTGCCGAGCAAGGCCCCGACTCCTTCCACCGCCGCGATCAGCAGCATCACGGCGAGCGCCCCCGTGAAGGCGACGTTGCCGGCGTGCAGCAGGGCGTCGATCACCGGCTGACCGCGCCCTCGGTCGCGGCCGTCCGTCCAGAGCCGCGGATACGACGCACGCGACTTGGAGCGCGGTCGCCGAGCGCATTCTCAACCGGGGAGTTGACCAAGCCGCACGGGTACCCGTCAGCGCCGGTCACGCGGTGGTCCGGCCAGTGCAAATGCTTCCTCCGGCTGGTGGCATGCGCCTGCCTGCGAGTATGCATTATTGCGATTGTATACCCATGACACCGCGGTGTCAACTTTGCAGCCGGCGACACCGGCGACGGGGTGACAAACCTGCAGGTCTAGCCGGTCCGATTCGGCAGTGGCTGCGCGCGGTTGTTGTGACGGGGCGGTCGATTGGGTAAGGTCGCGCCACCGTGGGAGACGTGAGCGACACGTTGGTTCGCCTCGTGCGTGAGGCGCTGCAACAGGAGGTGGAGGTGCCGCTGTCCAGACCGCCGGACAGCGCCATGGGCGACTACGCGGTTCCCTGCTTCCGGCTGGCCCAGCAGGTGGGCACGCCCCCGGTGCCTCTGGCGGAGCAGCTCCGTGACCACCTCCGGCAGCGCGACCTGGCGGCGTTGGGCATCGCCCGGGTGGAAGCGCACGGGCCCTACCTGAACGTATTTCTGGCGAAGGGCGATCTGGCGGCGCGGGTGATCGGCGACATCCTGGCTGCGGGCGCCGGCTATGGCGCGCGTGGCACCGGACTGGGCAAGCACGCGCTGGTGGAGCACACCAGCATCAATCCCAACGCCTCGCCCCACCTGGGCCGTGCCCGCAACGCCTGGATCGGCGATACCCTGGTACGCCTGCTGCGCTTCGAGGGATACGCCCTGGAGGCGCGCTTCTTCGTGAACGACGTGGGCCGTCAGATCGCGCTGCTGGTCCTCGGTGTCGGTGACCGCCGCCCCGACTTTCGCCAGCTCTTGGAGATCTACGTGGCGACCAACCGGCGGTTGGAGCAGGACCCCGGGCTGGAGCGCGAGGTGAACCTGCTGCTGGAACGCCTGGAGAGCGGCGACCGGGAGATCCGCGCCGCGTTTCGGCGCGTGGTCGAGATCTCGGTGCACGGCATGCGCGAGCTATTCGGCGACGCGGGCGTGTGCTACGACCGCTTCGACTACGAGTCGGACTACCTGACGCCGGAGCGCCATCAGCAGATCGTGGCTCAGCTGCAGGCCAGCGGCAAGTTGTTCAAGGATGAACATGGCCGGCTGGTGCTCGACCTGGAGGGGTTCAAGCTGCCGTCGCGCAACCCGGTCCTGGTGATCACCCGCAGCAACAAGACCTCCCTCTACGTGCTGCGCGACATCGCCTACACCCTGGACAAGATGGCCGCCGCCTCCGATCTCAACCTGGTGGTACTGGGCGAAGACCAGAAATTGTATCACCGGCAACTTCAGGCAGCTCTGAAGCTGCTGGGATCGCCTGCCCCTGACCCCGTCCATTACAGCTTTGTGCTGTTGGGCAAAGGATCGATGTCCACGCGCGAGGGCAACCTCGTGCTGCTCGAAGACTTCGTCACCGAGGCCAAGCGCAAGGCCAGCGCCGAGTTGGCAACGCGCGGCCATGACGACGACACCGCGGTAGCCAAGGCGGTGGCATACAGCGCGCTGAAGTACTCCTTCCTGCGGGTCGCGAACGACAAGCAGGTGGTGTTCGACTGGGACGCCGCCATGGCCTTCGAGGGAGAGAGCGGCCCTTACCTGCTCTACAGCCACGCCCGTATCTGCTCCATTCTGCGCAAGTACGGCAGGCCGCTCCCCGCCGGTGCGGAGTTCGGCGCGCTGGAGGCCGGAGAGGAAACTGAGTTGTCGAAGCTGCTGGCAGAGTTGCCGGATCAGGTCGCGCGGGCGCTGCGGGTGCGCAGCCCTCACGTCATCGCCGGCTACACCTTTGCCGTGGCACGGCAGTTCTCCGCCTTCTATCACGCCTGCCCGATCCTGCAGGCAGCGTCTCCTTTGCGCGAGGCGCGCCTGCTGTTGGCCGCGGCGACGCGTCAGGTGCTGGCCAACTGCCTCAACCTGATGGGGATCGACACGCTGGAGCGAATGTAGTCGGAGAGTTCGATGCCGGCGCTCGGACTCGAACCGAGACGGTGTCGCCACCACCAGATTTTGAGTCTGGCATGTCTACCAATTTCATCACGCCGGCGCGGGTGGGCCATTCAACCCTAGGGATTTTCTCGGGTTCCTGTCAATTGGCGGAAGACCGAATGGTCACCCCGGGCGTGGATCAGTCCGGTCACTCGGGGCCGACGGTGGTGCCGGCGAACGACGCTCCGTCGATGATGCGGTGCAGGTTGGTCAGGTCGCTGCCGGCAACCACCAGGGTCAGCCCCAGGTCGCCGGCGCGGCTAGTGGCGATCGGGTCGAACGGCGCGCTGTACCCCGGCGACCAGCGCTCCCCGGTGAGGCCCTGCAACTCGATCCAGGACAGGTGGTCGAATGCGCGTGCGGCACGGTCGACGCGCGGATCGGCGCTGTAGATCCGGCCGACTTCGGACAGCTTCACGACGTGGCGCGCGCCCAGGCGCTCGGCAATGATCACGGCGTCGTAATCGTGGGAAAAGCCGGGCTTCCAGCCGGCGGCCACCAGCACCGGCGCCCGCAGCTCGGCGACGGTGGTGGGGTCGGTCACCACGTCGTCCGGCGCCAGGTCGGCGAACAGCCGCTTGATCAACTCGGCGTTGAGCCGGGTTGCGGCGATGCCGATCCAATCTGCCGCCGCGTCGGTAGCGGGCCGGGCCAACGCGCGGTAGGCGGACTGATAGCGCCGTGCCGGGTCGCCGCCTCCGCACACCACGACGAAGCGCCGTCCCGGATGGGCGGCGACCTGGCTTCTCACGGCAGCGCAGAACTCTCCCACGAACTTGGTATCCACGGTGTCGGGGGCAATGAGCGACCCACCGAGAGATATGATCCAAACGCTCGGCACGGCGCCACCATAGCGGGCGCCGGGACACCCGACAACCGCCCGGCTGCCGCGTATCCCGCGCCGTGACCTTGATGCTTTTGGCGCGGTTGTCTATACCAGGGCCACATGCAACGTGTGCTGGTGTCCGAGCCGATTGCTCCCGAAGGAGTGCAGGAGCTGCGCAGCTACCCTGCGGTCGAGGTAGTGGAGCGCTACGGTCTGGCTCCCGACGAGCTGCGGCGTGCGGTCACATCGTGCGCGGCGCTGCTGGTGCGCTCCCAGACCGACGTCACCCGCGGGGTGATAGAGTCCGGGACCGAACTGCGGGTGATCGGTCGCGCCGGGGCCGGCGTGGACAACATCGACGTGCCGGCGGCGACGGAACGGGGCGTGCTGGTGATGAACACGCCGGGCGCCAATGCGCAAGCCGCTGCCGAGCTGACCGTGGGCTTGATGTTCGCGGTGGCACGCCGGATCGCCGCCGCCGACGCGTCCGTCAAGGCCGGACGCTGGGAGCGTTCGCGGTTCCGGGGCACCCAGCTACTGGGCAAGTCCCTGGGCATCATCGGGATTGGCAACGTAGGTCGGCTGGTGGCGCGTTCGGCGGCCGCGCTGGGCATGCACGTCGCCGCCCACGACCCCTACGTGACGCCGCAGCTGGCGGCCGAGCACGGTGTCACCCTCGTGTCATTCGAGACCCTGCTGGAGGAGTCGGACTACATCAGCGTGCATACGCCGCTCACGGCGGCGTCCCGGGGATTGATCGGGGCCGCGGAGATCGGGCGCATGAAGCGGGGCGTCTACCTGATCAACTGCTCCCGCGGCGGGGTGATCGACGAAGCGGCTTTGCTCGCCGGCCTCGAGCAGGGTAGGGTAGCGGCGGCGGCGCTGGACGTATACTCCCGCGAGCCTCCGCGAGATCTGGCAGTGGCGCGTCATCCGAGAGTAGTGGCGACTCCCCATATCGGCGCCCTGTCGTTGGAGGCGCAACTCAACGTGGCCATCATGATCGCCAACCAGATCGGACGTTTTCTGACCACCGGAGAAGTGGGATTGGCGGTGAATCCGGGGGCGGTCCGATCACGGCTCACGTGCTGACGGTGCAGCCGTGCGCAGAGCGCTGCAGGGTGCGTGAATCCTTGTTCCGGTGACGCGCCGGAGCTATATTGGAGTCCGGCCAGCGCCGGGTGAGCAGCTATGAGCTTCGACATTACCGACCTTCTCAGCGAATGGGAGTTCGACCCCGACGACGAGTA
>JAKZWC010000275.1:0-4070 GCA_047515735.1 Spirochaetales bacterium
GCCCAGCAGGCGGCGATGCACCGGCACGGCGTGGCGCCCGTAGGTGCCCAGGATCGGAAAGGCGAAGGTGATCACGCGGCCGTTGCGCACCACCGCCGAGTAGGGCGAGAGCTGCGCCGGAGCCGTGTAGGAGTGGCCCGAAAAGCGCGCGAAGTGGCGCTCGAAGTAGGGCTCCACCACGCCCGCCAGCGAGTCCGCCTCGGCGGCCGGCTTGATGCGCGGCCCCGTCTCGTAGGTCACGTGGTCATACTCGGGTACGCCGCCCGCCACCGCTTCCGCCAGGCGCAGGAAGGTGTGGGAAAAGGGACTCGGCCCGCAGCTCTCGACACCCTGCTCCGGCAGCAGCGGCTGCCCTTCCCCGTCGACTCCCGCCGCGCCTGACAGGATCAGCGCCCCGCCCTGCGCCAGGTAGCCGCGCAGCGCCGCGCGCAGGTCCGCGTCCACGGTGGTGGTCTCCGGCACTAGCACCAGCTCGTAAGCGTCCAGCGGGGTGTCGGGCGCCACCACGTCGAACTGCTGCTGGAGCTGCTGCAGCGCGCGGGTGGCGCCCAGCCCGGTGGCGCCGGGAGCGTCGCCCAGCTCCGGGTCCACGATGAGTGCGATCTGGCTCTGCAGGGTGCCGCCGGCGACGAACGGCTCGCACGCCTCGAGGTGGGCGTAGGCGCTGCCGATCAGCTCGTACACCGCCGGCTGCGGCATGCCGCGCGGATGCAGCAGGTCGCCGATGCCGCCGGTCATGCCCTGGCTCAACACCTGGCAGCACTCGTACTTGAGCGCCGCCGGCGGCTTGAGGCCGGCGTTGTCGCCCCAGCTCTTGAAGAAGCGTCCGGTGTGGGTGAGGGTCGGCAGGCCGAGCGGGCGCACGAAGCGCGCCACGTAGGGGAAGTAGGCGTAGCCCCAGCCGCCGGTGGGCAGGGCTTCGATCTCCACCCGGCGCAGGAACTGCCGCTCCACGTGCAGGTTGGTCTTGGGGCGCGAGTTGAACCAGATCCCGAAGTGGTCGGCGCCCTTGCCCGCGGCTTCGACCATGGTGCTGAAGCGGCGCATGTAGTCCAGCGCCACCTGCCGCGCGTAGCGCGCCCGATCCTCGGCCAGGCGCGGGTCCAGGTTGCGCTTCAGCATCCCCTCCACCGCCCACTGCGACACGCTGGGCTGGTCCCAGCACATGTCCAGGAAGATGCCGTCCACCGGCCGGTAGCGGTCCAGGATCTCCTCGATCTGCTCGGCGAGGTACTCCTGGTAGGGGCTCGACATGTCCAGGACTTGCCAGCCCGCGTGCAGCGCCGACCCCTCGCGCGGCACGTCGCGCGGCAGGTGCTTGACGCGGCGCCCGTCCGGGTCGATCGCCACCCACTCGGGATGGGTGTTGGCGGCGTACTCGTTGACCTGGCCGGTGATGTAGATCGGCGCGCGCAGGCCGGCGCGGTGCAGCGCCTCGATCTGGGAGCCGGTCAGGTCCAGGTCGGGCGCCAGGTTGGGGTGACGGCAGGGGTGGTCGGTGCGGTAGTAGGCGTGCCCGTGGTGGCAGGTGGCGAACACGGTGACGCTGTCGACGTGGGCCTCCCTGAAGGTGCGGGCGAAGCGGTCGGCGTCGAAGTCGCACCCCACGCCGGGCACGTCGGGTCCGGTGTGGAAGTCGAGGTGGACGGTGCGCAGCGGGAAGGAGAACTCGGGCATGCGCCGAGCCTACCGGGCGGCCGCGGCACCGGCAAGCTCCGTGGCGCTGCCTGAATTGCATTTGCGAACGTCGCGGCGGGGGTCGATCATCTGAATAGACCACCGCTTCATGACTGCCCAGGCCCGCATCATCGCCGCCCTCGTGGCGCTCACCACCGTCGTCCTCGGGGCCACGGTGGGTTTCATGCTGATCGAGGGCTGGCCGCTGGGCGACAGTCTCTACATGGCGGTGATCACCGTGTCCACGGTCGGCTACGGCGAGGTGCGGCCGCTGTCCGCCGGCGGGCGCGCGCTGACGGTGGCGGTCATCGTGCTGGCGGTGGCGACCCTCGGCTACTCGGCGACCGCCATCGGCGCCTACCTGGCCGAGGGCCACTTGGTGCAGGACTTCAGGAGGAAGCGCATGGAACGGGCGATTCGCAGGCTACGCGATCACTACATCATCTGCGGCGGCGGCAGGTTCGGCCGCGAGGTGGCGGCAGAGTTCAGCCGCTCGCGAGCCTCCTACGTGGTGGTGGATCTGGAACCGGAGGAGTGTGCGATCGCCACGCTCAGGGACGCCCTGTTCGTGCAGGGAGACGCGGGCAACGACGAGGCACTGCTGGCGGCAGGGGTCGACCGCGCCGGCGGCCTGATATCGGCGCTGCCGGAAGACGACGCCAACCTGTTCGTGGTGCTGAGCGCGCGCCAGCTCAACCCGAAGCTGACCATCATCACCCAGGCGAATGAGCAGCGCTCGACCGACAAGCTGCGGCTGGCGGGCGCCGACCGGGTGGTCTCACCCTACCGCATCGCCGGCCACAGCATGGCGTCGGCGCTGCTGCGTCCCACGGTGGTGGAGTTCATCGAGCTCGCGCACCGCGAGCGCATCGGCCTGCACCTGGAGGAGCTGCTGGTGCCGGAGCACTCGCCGCTGATCGGGAAGTCGATCCACGAAGCGGCGCTGGGCGACGCAGCCGGCGCCACCGTGATGGCGATCCAGCGCTCGGACGGCGAGTGGGTCAACACCGCCGAATCCGCCATCCTGGTGACCACTCCGATCGAGGCCCGGAACGTGCTCATCGTGGTGGGTACCGACGACCAGCTACAGGCCCTGCGCCACCTAGTCGGCTGACGTTTCACGCCTTGGCGCCGGTTGATTGTGTCCCGTCGCCGCGCGTCGGATTACTAACGTCAACACCCTGTTCGGTCATTCCGTCGCCGTCACGCGTTCGATCATCGGCAGGAGCACCGCCTAGAGCCCACGATTGCGTAGCGTGGGATAGTCGTGTCCTGAGCACCCGAAAGAGCTCGACGAAGGTGACAGACGACTGCTCTTGGACCCAGTCTTGCAATACCTCGCTGCCAAGAAACCATTGCTGTCGTCGTATCTTGAGATAGACGATGATGCTGTTTGGTCCACCGTTGGCACACTTGCCAAATCATCTCATAGAGATGTTTCAGTTCTAGCAACGCGCCTGCGCGATCGAGTTCTGTTTAAGGGTGTCGACTTAGGAGAGATAGATGAAGGGTTCATACACAGTAATCTGATGCAACGGCTAATACTCGAATTGAACAATAACTGCGACTTTGGCAATCATGTCCAGTACGACGAGGCCAAATCGGAGCTCTATACGAAGCACAGCTATGAAAAGGATTCGCTTAAGAAGATCTTATTCAAGGTCAACGCCGGAGATCGCGAGCCAGGAGACTCGTCACGGGACTCCTTATTTGGACGACGGGGACACGGGCGCGTTGCCTGGTCTATCGGTGGAAGATGCACGCTCGCAGCTGAAAAAGATGGCCGAAGTCTCCGACCTCGTCCTGGAACTGGCTGCCGCTTACGTCTTCTTGAAAGAAGAAGAGCACTACGGCGATCGTGCCATCGAGGAGCTGAAAATCCGCAAGCCGCTCACTACGAGACACGACGTCCGCACGCAACCAGCTTTCAATCTGCTCCAAGAACTCGGCCTGGATCCGGTGACCCCGTAGCCAACAGATTGTGTAGTTGCGCAGCGGTTGGACCTGATGAGCAAAGGATATCGCGACGCCCCTCGGGTACTCCTGGTGGACGAGCTGAGTGGCGACGCACAACTCGTGGCGGTGGTGGTGCGGATGAAGATCGCCTGGTAGCAGCGCAGCGGGTGGCCGGCGCAGTTCTTCCTGATCTCGGTGAGCAGGCGATGGGGAACCACTTGGAGGCGCCGCTGGCGTAGTGCGGTGACCGGCGATTCAACAGCCGGCGCTAACGTTCATCATAGAGCGAACTGGCGAACACCGACCTGCCCAGGGGCGGCCAGCAGAAGCGCGCCCCGCCGGCGCCGGGAGGCGCGCCGCGACGGGGCGCGAAGGGTGCCTGAGCGCGCGGGGCGCTAGGCGGCGATCATGCCGTGGGGGTCGATGATGAACTTCTT
>JAKZWC010000276.1:0-6537 GCA_047515735.1 Spirochaetales bacterium
TTCCAGAACTTCTCGAAGCCTATGTCGGCGCCGAAGCCGCTCTCGGTGACGTGGTAGTCGGCCAGCTTGAGTCCCACCCGGTCGGCGATGATGGACGACTGCCCGATGGCGATGTTGGCGAACGGACCGGCATGCACCAGCACCGGCTGGCCCTCGATGGTCTGCATCAGGTTGGGGTTGATCGCCTTGGCCATGATCGCGGTCATGGCTCCGTCCACCTCCAGGTCCGCGGTGGTGATCGGGCTGCCATCCTTGGCGTATGCCACCACCATGCGTCCCAGGCGGGCGCGCAGATCGGCCAGGTCGGTCGCCACCGCCAGAATCGCCATCACCTCAGACGACACCGAGATCTGGAAGCCGCTCTGCATCATCAACCCGTCCATCCTGCCGCCGAGGCCGATGATGATCTCGCGCAGAGCCTGGGCGCTGAAGTCGATTGCCCACCCGACCGCGACGTTGCGCGGGTCGATGTTCAGGCGGCGCAGCTTCCTCCGCGCCAGGGTCTTGTCGCCGTAGTTGGCCTCGTGCTGGAGGCGGCTGGTGAGTGCCACCATGGCCAGGTTATGGGCGTTGGTGATGGCGTCGATGTCGCCGGTGAGGCCCAGGCTGAGGTCGGCGAGCGGGATGCATTGCGCCAGGCCGCCGCCGGCGGCGGAGCCCTTGATGTTGAACGTCGGACCGCCGGACGGCTGGCGAATGGCGCCGATCACGCGCTTGCCGATGGCGGCCAGCCCCTCGACCAGTCCCATGGTAGTGGTGGTCTTGCCCTCCCCGAGCGGCGTCGGGGTGATGGCGGTCACGTTGACGTACTTTCCGTCGGGGCGCGCCGCCAATCGTTCCAGGATGCGAGCGTAGTCCAGCTTGCCGACGTAGTGGCCATAGGGCAGCACTTCTTCCGGCTGCAACGCCAATTCGGCGCCGAGTTGCTGCACGCGCTTCATGTGCGGTTCCGCGGCGGCGCTGATCTGCCAGTCGGCCATGGTCGTGGGATCGAGAGATGAAAGGTCGGAAGTGCTCATTACTTGGTTCCCACCATAGCAGATCGCGGGCACGGGAGCAGTGCCCACGCCCACTTTGACCCGGTGGCCGCCGAGCGGGCACTATCCGAGCGTGCAACTCCACCTTGTCGGCGGTTTTCTGGGCAGCGGCAAGACGACGGCGATCGGCAGCGCCTGCGAGCTGCTGCGCAGCCGCGGCCGGCGCCCGGCCGCGGTGACCAACGATCAGGGCGAGGTGCTGGTGGATACGCGCCTGCTGGCGGGTGCCGGGATTCCCACCGCGGAGGTCACGGGGGGCTGTTTCTGCTGCCGCTACCCGGAGCTGGTGGAGCGGATCGCCGCGCTGGCGGCGGCGGGCGCCGACCACCTGTTCGCCGAGGCGGTGGGTTCCTGCGTGGACCTGGTACGCACGGTCATCAACCCGCTGCTGCAACGGCGCGAGGTGGCGTTGCAGACGGTGACCCTGTCCGTCCTGGCCGACGCGCGCCTGCTCCAGGATTACCTCGCGGGCCGTCCGCTGCCGTGGTCCCTGCCCGCCCTGCACTACCTGTTCGAGCGCCAGTTGGCCGAGGCGCCGCTGCTGGTTGCCACCAAGGCCGACCTGCTGGCCGCCACCGCCGGCGAGCGGGAGCAGGCGGCGGCCGCGTTGCAGGGGGGCTTTCCGCGCCACCGGCTCCTGCTGCAGGACTAGCGGACCTCGGCCGGCGTCACTGGCTGGCTCGACCAACTGGAATTGCAGTCGCGGGTCGCCGCGAGCGATGGCCCCTCGGCACTGTCCGCCGGCGTGGAGGTCGACTACGAGCAATACGGCGCGGCCGAGGCCGCACTGGCCTGGAACGACCGGGAGATCGAGCTGAGCGGTGTTGACGGCCGCGCCACGGAAGTTGCCCGCGCGGTGATCGACGGCGTGACAGCCGCGCTGCAACGGCGGCGCGCCGCCGTGGGGCACCTCAAGTTCCTGATCCGCGATCACTACCGCGATGCCAGGGTGAGTATCACCGGTGCCGACCTTCCGCACGGTGGCGGCCACCCGTCAACTTGGCACGACCAGCTTCCCCGGCTCGCAGGGGACCGGGTAACCATGATCGTCAACGCGCGCGTCGAGATGGACGCCACCGACCTGGAACGGCTCATCGACGACGCCGTGAACGATGCCGCGTCCGGATTGTCAGCGAACGAGGGTGAGAGCCTGGCAGTCAACGTGGCGACGCGTCGGCGTTCGGCGTTCCATCCTGCCTTCCCGGAGCCGGTGTACCGAATCACGCCGGCGTAGTGGCGGCCGGCCGGCACACGCCAAGACGCCGTTCCGCGCTATGATGGCGGACATGGCAGCAGTACAAGAGAACGCGTACCGCGACAAACGCCAGGGCTTCTGGCGCGACACCTTCGCCGGCGCGCTGCCCTACGCCGAGTACCTCGCCACCGGTCCCGAAAACCACCGCAAGCGGTGGCTGTCCATGGAACGGCAGGTGCAGGTCGGCGGCGCGCAGCAACAGCGCCTGAGCCAGTTCACACGACGCATGAACCTGCTGTGCTACAGCGGTATCTGGTGCGGCGACTGCGTGCGCCAGGGACCGATCCTGCATCACCTGGCAGCCGCGGCGAACGCGGTCACCCGCACCCAGGTGGTCGACCTGCGCTTCGCCGAGCGCATCGATGACAGCGAGCTGGCCGACGAGCTGCGCATTCTCGGCGCACTACGGGTCCCGGTGACCGTGTGCCTGACGGAGGATTTCTTCGAGGTGGGGCGCACCGGCGACCGGATGCTGGTGACCTACCGCCGCAAGGCGCAACGCGAACTGGGCGCCGCCTGTGACGTGGGCCTGGTTCCACCGCCGGAAGCCGAGGTCGCCACCGAAGTGGAGCAGTGGCTCGACCACCTGGAGCGCATGCAGTGGATGCTGCGCCTGTCCCCGATGCTGCGCGCCCGGCACGGCGACTAGACACGCCGGTGGAGAAGCGCCCACTTCCGGGCGACACCCTGGAGCGGCGGCTGCGTGCCGGCCGCCGCGACCAGCTCTACCAGTTCCTGTTGGACTACGGCGGTATCCGCGGCGCCGTGCTGCACGCCACGCGCGTGGTCGGCGAAATGCGCGCCAACCATCGGCTCGGCCCGCTCGAGACTCTGGTTCTGGGGCAGGCATACGTGGCGGCCGGCCTGATGACCGTCAACCTGAAGTCTCCGGAGAGCCTGACCATCAGGGTCGACTGCTCGGGGCCGATCGGGGGCCTGACGGTGGACGGCAACGCGTTCGGTGAGGTGCGGGGCTACTTGGTGCAGGATCCGATACCCATGACAACAGATGGCAGGGTGCCGCGGCTGCAGCAACTGTTCGGAACCGGCACCTTGGCCGTGACCAAGCATCTGCACGATGGTGCGCGCCCCTTTACCGGGGTTGTCGAGATGCGCTACGGCAGCCTCGCCGAGGATCTCTCCTACTACTTCGCCACCTCGGAGCAGACGCCCAGTGCCCTGAGCCTGAGCGTGGCGTTCGACGCAGCCGGCGAGCTGACCGGGGCCGGCGGGGTGTTTCTGCAGGCGCTGCCCGGCGCCCGCGACGAGCAGGTACAGGACGTGGAGCGGTTGCTGCATCAACTCTCCTCGATCGGCGCCGCGTTCGCCGTCGGCGAAGAACCGAGAGCCCTGCTGGAGCGTGCATTCGGTGCCCACGAGCCGGTGATCATCGCCCGCCGCCGGGTAGTGTTCATGTGTCACTGCAGTGCGCAACGATTCCGCCGCCATCTTGGCGCGCTGCCCCGTGCCGAGTTGCAGGACATGCTCGACAGCGGCCCGCTGCCGATAGAGACTACCTGCCTCTACTGCAACACCACCTATCGCTTCGACCGCGACCAGATCGTCGAGCTGCTCTCCGCCTCTGATTGAACCCGATCCATTTCACCGGCAAAGGGTATTCGCGACCACCGCACTTACGTGCGGTAAACAACCGGCAGATGTTCGTCGTCCTCGAGCAGGTCACCCTCGGCCAACCGAGCGACCACAGCCTCCGGCAGAACATGAGGCGTGCCATTGTACACTGCGCCTTGCGGCTGCCGCGCGCCCCTGCCGTGAGCTACTATGGCCGCAGATGAAGCTGTTCAGTCCGCTGGAGCTGAAGCGTGCCCGGGAGCGCATACGGACGCCCGTGTTTCTGCCTTCGTGGCAGCGCCTGCAGGCCGACACCGAGTCGTTTCTCGCTCTGGAACTGGTGCCTCCCGCGGAAGCGGCGGGCTACTATCACGACTACTTCTGTCCCGAGCACGCGGTGGAGCTGCGCTTCGATCCACGGCGGCCGCGGGAGCACCGTTGTCCGCTCGATGGGCGCCTGCTGGAGGGCGCCCGCTACGACGCCGCCTGGCGCTTCGGCGCCAACCTGCTGCTGGGCCGCATGGCGGAGCGCTTGGGGCTGCGCTGGCGGCTGGACGGCGACCCGCGCTGCCTGCAGCGCGGCGCAGAGATTCTGACCGGGTACGCCCGCCACTACCCCCTACATTCTCCCGGTGCCTATCGCACCGACTTCGGCGCCGGGCGCGGCAAGGCGACCTATCAGTCGCTGGACGAAGCCAATCTCATCATGCGCCTGACGCGCTGCTACGACCTGTTGGCGGAAGGAATGGATGCCGGCAGCCGCCGCCTGGTGGAAGACGACCTGCTGGCGCCGGCAGTCGTCCACCTCAGCGAGCAGCGCTTTCGCCGGCTGCACAACATCGAATGCTGGCACGTCGCGGCACTGGTTGCCGCCGCCAGTCTCACCGGTGACGATGCCACCCGAAATGAGGCGCTGCACGGCGAGTTCGGATTCCATCACCAGATCGACGCCGGCGTACGCAGCGACGGCCTGTGGTGGGAAGGCTCCTCCAGCTACCACTTCTACACCGTGGCGGCGCTGTTGGCGACGGCCGAGTTCCTGCAGGCGCATGAGCCGGGCTGGGACGCCCCCGAGCGGCTGCGTGCCATGCTGGCGGCGCCCCTGACCCTGGTGCTCCCGGACGGACGGCTGCCGGCGACCAACGACTGCTGGGCCTCCTCGTCGCTGTTCGGCGAAGTGTGCCACGGAGTGCCTCCGGCAGCCGCGCTGTACGAAATGGCCGCCGGCTGGTGGCCGCGGCCGGCGTTCACGGGGCTGCTCGCGGCGGCTTACCGGCGGGCACCGCGCGACAGCGTGGAGGCGTTGCTCCACGGCCCCGATCGGGTGGCGGCCGACCGCGCTGCCGTGGACCGGCCACGGCCCGGCCTGCTGCCCGCTTCCGGGTATGCCGTGCTGCGCAGCGACGCCCCACTCACGGAGCAGTCGCTGCTGCTGCTCAAGTACGGCCCCCACGGCGGCTCCCACGGCCACCCCGACAAGCTCGCCATCATCCTCTACGCCCGGGGCACGGCGGCGGCGCTCGACCTCGGCTCGCAGGGCTACGGCATCGACCTGCATCGCACCTGGTACCGGCAGACTGCCAGCCACAACACGGTCATGGTGGCGGGCCGGCCACAGCCGCCGGCAACCGGTGCGCTGCGCCACTTCGGTCCGCCACCGGATGCGGCTGGCGCGAACCCGGATGCGGCCGCCGTAACCATCGCCGACGCAACCGTCGCCTGGTCCGGTACCGCGGCCGGCGCCTACGAGGGTGTGACCATGCGGCGGGTGGTCGCGTGGCGCGCGCCCTACTTCGTCGACTGCTTCGAAGTGCGCTGCCCGGCACCGCGGCGCATCGACTGGCTGCTGCACGTCCACGGCGAGCTGCAGGAGCTGCCGGCGATGGAGCGGAGCGCCACTTGCTCCCCTGATCTGCCGGGCGAACCGGGCTGGGAGCACATCGCCGCCACCTGCACCGGGGTGGCGACCGCGGCCACGAGGGCACGCTGGTCCCTGGGTGACGGCTGCCTGGACCTCCTGTTGCCCGACGAAGCGGGGACCGCCATCACCGTGGCAGAGGCTCCGTCGAACCCGGCAAGCGAACGGATGCAGGTGCTCATCCGCACCCGCACCGCGCGGTGCACCCGCTTCGTAGCCGTTCTGTGTCCGGCGACGGCAGCGACCGGGGTGACAGCGGCGCGCCGCCTGGGGGCGGACCAGCGCGCCGACCTGGAGGTGGTCAGCGGCGATCGCGTCGACCGCTGGCTGCTGCCTGTGACCAGCGACGCGGCCGGCTCGACGCTGGTTCCGATCCCATGACCGGAGGTGGAGAATGCATCAGGATCAAGTGACGCTGCGGGGCCTGTTTTTCTGGGAGGGGAGCGGCCTTCAGCTCGGCCGCGCGAACCCCTACGGCGCCCTGCTGGCGGCGGCCCTGCGCCGCTACGGCGTGGAGCTGGCCGAGGGCGACTACGAGTTCAGCCGTTCCTGGCTGGAGCAGTCACGAGCTACCTACGACGTGCTGCATCTCAATTGGCTGGACCGGTTCTACACCCGGTTCAATGAGCCCCGCGACCTGGAGCAGGCGGTCACCAGCTACGCACAGTTCACCGACAACCTGATTCACGCCCGGCGCCTCGGCTACCGCCTGGTGTGGACCATCCACAACCTGTACCCCCACGAGCGGCGCTATC
>JAKZWC010000277.1:0-4345 GCA_047515735.1 Spirochaetales bacterium
ACAGCCGTGCCATGTAACCACGCCGGCGATGCTCCGGCGGGGTGCTGACCCCTTCGTAGCCTTCCACCGGCAGGGTCACCGCCCCGAAGCGCAGCTCCAGCGTGAGCAGCGCCAGCTTGCTCACCGGCTCCGCGTGCTCCCCGCTCCACAGTGCGCAGCGGCGCCGCGGAAAGGAGCGCTTCGGCTCGCCCCGCTCCTCGGTGTAGCGCATTCCATCGTCCCAGGTCTCTTCCAGCGGGCGCTCGCGCTGCGGTTCCATGATGCGGCAACGTGGCAGGAGCGCCCGCGCCTGTCAACGCTCCTGCAGCCGCCGGCCGGCGTTGCCCAGACCCGCCATCCCACGGCAGAATCATGCCATGCCACTCAAGACATCCCCCAGGATTTCCCTGGGAAGCTGGGCCTTCTCGTTCGGCCCGTTCGAGGCCGATCCCTGGTCCTGGGAGCGCTTCGTCGACTACACCGCCGAGCACGGCTACGACGGCGTCGAGATCAACGCCGTACCGCCGCATCCCCATCCCGACCAGTACGACACCGCCGCCAAGTGCCGCGAGTTGATGGCGCACCTGAGCGACAAGGGCCTGGGCGTGTCCGGCTACGCCGTGAACGGCCACCTGCCCGACTTGAAGGCGGCGCCGCCCGCGCTGGTGAGCCCGCAACAGTTCGTCGCTACCCTGCGGCCGTACCTGCGGTTCTGCAGCGATGCGGGCATCGGCGCCCTGCGCATGGATACGGCGAGCCCGCCGGAACCGTTGGACACGGCCACCTACGAGGCGCGCTTCGCCAACGCCGTGAGCTGCCTGCAGGCGCTGGCCGCGGCCGCGGCCGACCACGGCGTAACCCTGATGTGGGAGTTCGAGCCCGGCTTCTGGCTCAACAAGCCGAGCGAGGTGGTGCGCCTGCACGCGGCGGTGGACCACGCCAACTTCAGGCTGCTGTTCGACACCAGCCACGCCTACATGGGAGCGGTGGTCGGCTCACGCCACACGGGCACTCCCGAGGTACTGCCCGGCGGCACCGCCGAGTATGCCGCGCTGATCCGCGAGCGCATGGGGCACCTGCACCTGATCGACAGCGACGGCGAGCTGCACGACGACGACACCAGCACCCACATCGAATTCGGCAAGGGCTACGTCGACTTTCCGGCTACACTGCACGCGCTGGGATCGCGGCTCGAGGCGATGGAGTGGTGGTGCGTCGACTTCTGCTTCAACCCCGCCGGACCCGAGGGCGCCAAGGTGGCGGTACCGTTCCTGCGCGACCTGGCGCGCTCGCTGTAGAGGAGGAAACCATGGCCAAGCAGAAACTGAACGTCGCCATCATCGGCTACGGCTTCATGGGCCGCGCCCACTCCAACGCCTACCGCCAGGTGGGCAACTTCTTCGACCTGGAGTACGAGCCGGTGATGAAGGTGGCCAGCGCGCGCCAGCAGGACCAGCTCGAGGCGTTCGCCGCCAACTGGGGCTGGCAGGAGACCGACACCGACTGGCGCCGGGTGGTGGAGCGGCCCGACATAGACCTGGTGGACATCTGCGCTCCCAACAACGTGCATCTGGAGATGGCCCAGGCCGCGGCCGCGGCCGGCAAGCTGATCGCCTGCGAGAAGCCGTTGGCGATGGACGCCACCCAGGGCCGGCAACTGGTGGAGGCGGTGGCCGCCGCCGGCAAGCCGAACATGGTGTGGTTCAACTACCGCCGGGTACCGGCCGTCGCCCTGGCCAAGCAGATTGTCGACGAAGGGCGCATCGGACGCGTGTTCCACTATCGCGCGCGCTACCTGCAGGACTGGACCATCAGCGCGGACGTGCCGCAGGGCGGCAACACCCTGTGGCGGCTGGACAAGAGCGTGTCCGGCAGCGGCGTCACCGGCGACCTGCTGGCCCATTCCATCGACACCGCGATGTGGCTGGCAGGGCCGATCGCCAGCGTCGCCGCCACCACCGAGACCTTCGTCAAGGAGCGCGAGCTGCAGGACGAGCCGGGCACCCGCAAGCCGGTGGAGATCGACGACGCGTGCGCCTTCCTGGCGCGCTTCGCGGGCGGCGCCATGGCCACCTTCGAGTCCACCCGCTACGCCCGCGGGCGCAAGAACGAGAACTACTTCGAGATCAACGGCGAGCAGGGGTCGCTGGCGTTCAACCTCGAGAACGCCCACGAGCTGGGCTACTTCACCCATTCCGACGAGGGCCACCTGCGCGGCTGGCGCACCATCCAGGTGTGGGACTCCGACCATCCCTACATGGAGCACTGGTGGGTGCCGGGGTGCGTGATCGGCTACGAGCACACCTTCATCAACGCGCTCGCCGACTTCCTCGGCGGCCTCGCTACCGGGGAGAAGACCTGCCCCGACTTTGCCGACGCCCAGGCCACCCAGGTGGTCTGCGACGCCGTGCTGCTGGCCGCGGCCGAGCGGCGCTGGGTAGACCTGTGAGCCGCTTCATCCTGTCCTGCACCACCTGTGCGACGCGCGGCATCGACGGCGACGAGACCGCGGCCTGCTTCCGCTACGCGCCGCCCGCCGGGTTCCGCGCCTGGGGCGCGGCGTCGGTAGCGCAACGCGCGCTGGGCGAAGCGCACTGGCTGGACGCGGCCAGGATCAAGGCGGCGGCACAGGCGGCCGGCCTGGAGCGCTGCACGGAGGTCTACGCGCCTGCCTTCCCGGCCGATTCCGTGGCCGCGGCGGAAGCGGCGGCGGAGCAGATGGCCAGCGTGTTCGAGCTGGCTGCCGGCCTCGACTGCCCGCTGGTGGTCATGACC
Organism: Spirochaetales bacterium; assembly: GCA_047515735.1. GTDB lineage: Bacteria > Spirochaetota > Spirochaetia > SZUA-6 > Bin103 > Bin103. The sequence goes on from JAKZWC010000277.1 coordinate 2,755, forward strand.
GGCGGCATGTCCCCCGCCCAGGCGGCCGCCATGCGCGCCGCGCCGGGTGCCCCGGCCCGGATGCAGCGGGTGCAGTCGGTAGGACTGGACGCACCGATCGCCGGCATCAAGCGGCTGCTGCCGCTGGTGGAGGAGCTGCCGATCCGGCTGGCCCTGGAGCCGCACCACCGCTCCAACTTCTCCACCCGCGCCGACTACGACCGCATCTTCAGCGAGATCGACCACCCCAAGGTGGGGATCACCATCGACACCGGCCACTTCTACCGTTCGGAGGTCGATTGGCGCTCATTCGTGCGCGACTTCGGCGCCAGGATCTGGAACCTGCACGTCAAGGACCACCGCGGCCCCACCTCGGTGCCGTTGGGCAAGGGAGAGGTGGAGCTGCGCGGCTACCTGGAAGAGCTGCACCGGCTGGACTACGACGGCCCGCTGGCGGTCGAGCTGGAAGTGGAGGACCCGGAAAACCTGCCGCGCTACGTACGCGACTCCCACGTCTACCTCACCCGCCTGGTGCGCGAGGTGACCGGCAGGGACCCCGAGTAGGCCGTTACGGCGCCGGGTCGGGGCTGGCGTCCTGCGGCTCGAAGCCGATGATGCGGCGGGTGTGCTCCACGTCGCGGTAGCGGCCGCGGTTGTCGGAGACGGCGAACATCACGGCAAAGCGCACCTCGGGAGGCGCCTCGAGGCAGCGTACGATGGCCTGCACCGCATCGCGCTGGCTCAGGAACACGGCGGCCTGGCGCGAGTCCTGCGGCCGGTCGGCCGGAAGTACGGCACCGATGCGCAGACACAGCATGGAGATGCCGTAGGCGTCGGCGTAGTGGCGCGCCAGCGCTTCCCCGAACACCTTGGTGACGCCGTAGACGCCGCTGGGCCGCACCGGGTCGGCGTGGGTCACCAGCGGCGGCGGCTCGGGGACCTCGGCCCAGCGCCCCTCCACCATGGCGCGAAACGGCTCGTCCGCCTCGTAGCCGCCCACCGTGGCGCCGGAGCTGGCGTAGACGACGCGCCGCACGCCGGCGGCGCGGGCGGCCTCGAACACCTGGTAGGTGCCATTGACGTTGGTGGTCAGGAGCTGCTTCACGTCAGCGCCCAGCGCCGCGGCCAGATGCACTACGATCGCGACATCGGCGAACGCCGGCGCGATGGCGGCGCCGTCGTTGATGTCGGCCTGCACGGTCTCCACGCCGGGCACCGGCGACCGGTTCAGCGCGCGCAGCCGGTAGCGGGCGGCGAGGGCGGGCCGCAGCAGACCGCCGATAAGACCGCTCAGCCCGGTAACGAGAACGCGTTCCATCTCAGTCGAGGGTGACGACACCCTTGATATAGCCGGAGTCGCCGGCAGCCACCTGGGCCAGGAGGTCGGGATAGCCGTCGAGCGGAACAGTATGCGTGATGAGCGGCTCGAGGTCGATGATCCGCTTCGCGATGAGACGGATGGCCGGGGGGAAGGTGTCGCGGATCTTGGAGCCGGGGGCGGAGTTGACCACCGTGAAGCCGCCCAGGTGCCAGCGGTCGCCGGCGAACGTGGGGCGGCCGTGGTTCCAGCCGAACAGGTTGAGCACGCCGCCGCGGACGAGCAGGTCGGTGG
>JAKZWC010000278.1:0-3830 GCA_047515735.1 Spirochaetales bacterium
CGCGCCGCCCCAGTCGCGGTTCTCCTCGCCGTAGGCGACCAGCGTGGGGTCGACGGTGAAGCGATGGGCGAGGGCCTCGAACAGGGCGTCGCGCAGCGACACCACCCGCGACCGCGGCAACGGCTTGCCGTCAGGCGCGAAGGCGCTGCGCGAGCGCTTGGCGATGGCCCCCACGCGCGGGTTGTCCGCCAGGGCGCCAGCCAGCTCCGGCTCGCCGTCGGCGAGCGCGGTGCGCGACTGGTTGGAGAACATCACCCCGGCGATCAGGCGCGCCTCGCGGTCGGGCCGGGGGGAGTGTTCCAGCGACACCGCCAGCCGGCACACCAGCTCCATGCTGTCGGCGGCGCGCGCCTGTTCCTGCTCCAACTCGCTGGCGGTGGCCAGCTCGTTCTCCTCCAGATAGCCGCCGTAGCCGGCCAGGCAGTCGACCTCCTGCCACTGCGATACCTCCTCGCGGGTACGGTAGGAGGCGGCGTCGGAGGGTGAGTGGCCGGCCAGCCGGTAGGTGATGGTGTCGAGCAGCACCGGGCCGCGGCCCGCCTCCAGGAGCTCCCGCTTGGTGGCCACGGCCGCGGCCACCGCCAGCGGGTTGTAGCCGTCCACCCGCTCGGCGTGCAATCCCTCCGCGTTGACTCCCGCGCCGATCCGCGCCAGCACCTCGAAGCCCATGGTCTCGCCCACGGTCTGGCCGCCCATGCCGTAGAAGTTGTTGAGAAAGTTGAACAGCAGCGGCGGCGCGCCGCCCAGATCCTGATCCCACAGGGTCCGGTACTGCTCCATCGCGGCGAAGGTGATCGCTTCCCAGGTCGGCCCGCAGCCGGCCGCGGCGTCGCCAATATTGGCCACCACGATCCCTGGGCGGCGGTTGCAGCGCTTGAACAGCGCCGCGCCGGCCGCGATCGGCGCCGAGCCGCCGACGATGGCGTTGTTGGGCATGCTCCCGAGCGGGTCGAAGAAGGCGTGCATGGAGCCGCCGAGACCGCGGTTCAGGCCGGTGGTGCGGGCGAAGATCTCCGCCAGCACGCCGTAGAGAATGAAGTGGCGCGCCAAGTCCTGCGCCGAGTCCCACTGCGCCGCGGGCTCGATGACGCGCAGCACGTCGCCCTCGAGGTAGCCTTCCATGGTGCGCTGCAGCTCGGCCTCCGGCAGCGAGCGGATCGCCTGCATGCACTTGGCCAGGATCTCGCCGTGGCTGCGGTGGGAGCCGAAGATCAGGTCCTCCGGAGCGAGCGGCAGGCACAGTCCCACCACCGCCGCCTCCTGACCGATCGACAGGTGCGCGGCGCCGGGGTGCTCATACTCGATGCCGCGGAACGAGCCCTGCGTCTTGATGTCGCTGAGCATGCTTTCGAAGGCCCGGATCGTCACCATGTCGGTGTACACCCCGCGTAACGCCGCGGCGCCCCAGCGCTCGCGTTCAGCCGCCGCGTCCGGCCGGTACTGATTCAGCGGGATGGATTCCGTCTCCAGCCACCCCTCCCGGCGCACCTGCTCCGGTGCCACCACCATCGATTTGGGCATCGCCTGTCACTCCACCGCGTTTTGCGGATTCATCTTCACTGCAGCTGCACTTCCCACAGCACGTCGCGCAGCGCCTCCGACACCGTGGGATGCGGGAATACGATCTCGCGCAGTTCCTCCACCCGCAGCTCCGCCTCGATCATGGTGGCGGCGCCGAAGATGATCTCCGAGGCGGGGGTGCCGATCATGTGCACCCCGAGCAGCACGTGGCTGTCGGCGTCGACGATCACCTTGACCACCCCGCGCGGCGTCGGCTGCGCGCGCACGCCGGGTGTGGCGGCCGCCGCTTCCTCGGCTCCGGGAGCGCCCGCGCCGGCCGGGGCCAGGTGCTCGGCCAGGAAGCGGCCGTTGGCGGCCAGCGGCATGCGGGCCACGCGCACGCGCCGACCCGAGGCGCGCGCGGCTTCCTCCGACAGGCCGACCCCGGCGATCTCCGGCAGGGTGTAGACCACCCAGGGCACGGCGTGATAGCGCATGCGGTTGCTGCCCGGGCGCGCACCGGCGACGGCGGCGGCGGCCACCTCGCCCATGCGCGAGGCGGCGTGGGCGAGCAGCGAGCGGCCGGTGACGTCGCCCACGGCGTAGAGCCCGGCCACGTTGGTGCGCATGAACTCGTCGACCGTGATGCCGCGGCGGTTGAACAACGCACCGACCGCCTCCAGCCCCAGCTCCGTCGCGTTGGGGACGCGGCCGGTAGCCAGCAGCACCAGGTCCGCCGCTTCCTCCCGCTCCCCCGCCGGAGTCTCGAGCGTCACGCCGGAGGCGTTGATCGCCGTGACCCGCGACCCCAGGTGCCAGACGACCTCCGGCAGCGCGCTCTTGAGCTGGCGCACGATGTCGCCGTCCACCCCGGCCAGGATGTCGTCCAGCATCTCGACTACGACCACGTCGACGCCGATCGCGTGGAAGTAGCTGGCAAACTCCATCCCGATGTAGCCGCCGCCGACGATCACCACCCGCGCGGGAAGCTGCTCGAGCTGCAGCGCGCCGGTGCTGTCGACGACGTGGGGGAGGTCGGCGCCGGGGATGGGGGGCCGGGCGGCGCGCGACCCGGTGGCGATGATGATGTTGCGGGCGCCCAGCTCGCGGCCGTCCACGGTCAACCGGCCGCGACCGGTCAGGCGGGCGGTACCCGCTTCCACGGTGACGCCGTGGTGCTCCATCAGCCCGGCCACTCCTGACCGCAGGCGCTCGGTGACCGCCGCCTTCCACGCCATGGCGGCGCCCAGGTCGTAGCGGGCGCCCTCCACTGTAACGCCGTAGGCGGCGCTGTGGTGCGCCTGCTGCAACAGCTTGGCCGAGTGGATCAGCGTCTTGGTGGGGATGCAGCCCGAGTTGAGACACACTCCGCCGAGGTGGTCGCGCTCCACCAGCGCCGTCCGCAGGCCGCGCGCGGCGGCGCGTTCCGCGGCCACGTAGCCGCCGGGACCGCCTCCCACCACGGCCAGGTCGAAGTCACTCATCGCCGGTTCTCCGTTAGGTTTGGCGGCGGCGCGCCGGTGCCGCAGGCTGCTTCACTACAGCGCCGCCAGCAGGTCGATGTCGGCGATGGCGGCAGCCAGCGCCTGCAGGAACCGCGCCGCCGGGGCGCCGTCCACCACGCGATGGTCGATGGTGAGCGACAGGCCGAGGTGACGCCGGTAGCTGACCTGCGGTACGGGCCCCGGCTGCGTCAGGTCAGCCGCTACCGGCTTCAGCACCAGCGCCCCCACCCCCAGGATGGCGACTTGGGGCAGATTGAGAATCGGGGTAAAGCTCTCCACCCCGAGGGCGCCGAGGTTGGTCACCGTGAAGGTGCCGCCCTGCAGCAGGTCCGGGCTGATGGAGCCGGCCTGGGTCGCCGCCGCCAGTTCGTGGGCGCGGGCGGCGAGCCCGGCGATCGAGAGCTGGTGGGCCGCGTTGATGACCGGCACCACCAGGCCGCGCTCGGTATCCACCGCGAACGCCAGGTGCACGTCCCGATGCCGCTCGATGTGGTCGCCGCCGCCGTCGCTTCGCACCACGGCGTTGAGCTCCGGAAACAGCGGCAGGGTGCGCGCCACGGCAAACAGGATCAGGTCGTTGATCGTGACCTGCCGGAGCTGGAGGTGCTCGGCGCTGCTCTTGAGGCGAGCGCGATACGCCACCAGGGCCTCCGCATCGGCGCTGGCATTCATGGTGAGTTGCGCGGTATCGAGCAGCGACAGCCGCATCCGCTCGCTGATCAGCTTGCGTACGCCGGTGACCGGAACGGTCTCGACCTGCTCCGGAGCCGCCGCCTCGGCGCCGGCCGCTGCGGGGGCGGCGGCACTGGCGAGGTCGGCCAGGGT
>JAKZWC010000279.1:0-3011 GCA_047515735.1 Spirochaetales bacterium
TGGCGACCGGCGGCTTGCCCTCGTAGCCCTTGAACATGGTGATCTTTGCCATTGTTCTGCCTCCTCCTGAAGCTGAAGTCCTAAAAATCGCGGGTGTAACCGGCGGTCCAGCCGCCGTCCACGGTGAGGATACTGCCGTTCACGTAGCTCGCCTCCGGTGCCACCAGGAACAGCACGGCGGCGGCGATCTCCTCAACGCGAGCCGGGCGTCCCAGCGGGATGTGCGAGAGCAGATTCGCGGCCTGCTCGGTAAAGGCGCCGTCGGCGCCGTAGAACAGGCGCTCGGTGCCGTGCGTCAGGGTCGACCCCGGTGCCACCGCGTTGACCAGGATCCCCCGCGGACCCAGCTCCAGGGCCATGGAGCGGGTCAGGTTGATCACCCCCGCCTTGGCGGCCACGAAGGGCGATTGCAGACGTAGCGGCACCAGCCCGGCGACGGAGCTGATGTTCACCACCCGCCCGCCGCCGCTTGCCTCCAGCAGCGGCACCGCGGCGCGGCTGACCACGAACACGCCGGTCAGGTCCACCTGCAGGATGCGCTGCCAGGCGGCCAGCGAGAAGCGGTCGATCGGCACCCGTTCGCCGCCGCTGTTGATGCCGGCGTTGTTGACCAGGATCTGCAGCCCGCCGAAGTGCGCTCCGATCTCGTCGATCACGCCGGCGATCGCCCGGTGATCGGTGACGTCGGCCTGCCAACAGCGGCCGCCCACCTCGCGCGCGGCCTGCTCGCCGACGGCGCCGTCCACGTCCACGATGGCGATTCGGGCGCCGTTGGCGGCCAGCGCGGCGACGATGGCGCGTCCGATCCCCTGCCCGCCGCCGGTCACCAGGGCCACCTGCCCTGCGAGGTCAACCTGCATCGCGGGCACCGACGGCGACGGACCGGCGCGGCAGTGCCGCCGGTCCGTTGTTGGCGGCGGCGGTCGCTTCGCGGGGAGCGGGAGGCAGCGCGTAGCCGTCGTCGTTGTTGCTGCGCCAGTCGGGGAGGTAACCCTCCGGACTGGCGTACCCGTAGGAGGGACCGATCTGGTTCTCGGTGCGCCACGGCCAGCCCTGCCCGCCGATGACGCGAAACTGGTCGGCAGTGCCGCACAGCCAGGCGAACTTGTGCGCCACGAAGCGCGCCACGCGGTGGCCGCCGTAGTCGGCGGTGCTGGGGTCGAACCCCTCGTCGGTAGGCCAGTCGCGCCGCGGCTGCGTGGTGCGCCAGTAGATGTACTTCAGCATGCGCCGCGGACCGCCGGCGGTGGAGGCGGCGCGCCGGTGCAGGATGCTCTGGTGATGCACGCCGATGGTGCCGGCCGGTCCGGCGCTCAGCACTCCGGCGGTACCGTCATCCACGGGCGTGCGGGCCAGGTGGCTGCCCGGCACCAGCTCGGTGGGCCCCAGCTCCGCGGGCGTGTCCTGGGGAAAGTAGAACACCTCGACGAAGCGCAGCTCCGGGCCGAACACGCAGTCGGCGTCGTGGTGCCAGCGCTGCGCCTCGGCCGGGCACTGCATGAAGTGGTGGCTGACCAGCACCGGCAGGCCGACGTCGGGGCCGAGCAGCGAGCGCATCACCCCGGCGAGCCGCGGATTGAGCAGGACGTGCTCCAGGAACCACTCCTCCAGCAGGATGCCGCTTGGCTCGTGGGTACCGCGCATGCGCTGCAGATCGGCATGCGTGAGTCCCTCCGGAACGTAGCTCGGAGTGGCCGGAACCTTGCGGTCGAGCCAGTCGCAGACGCGCCGGTTGATCTCCTCGGAAACCACCCCCGGCAGCAACAGATGGCCGTCGCGGCAGAACGCCAGCACCTCGCTGTCGCTCAGCGAGGGGGCACAGTCGAAGGTGCGTGCGGTCGGGTTGTACTTCATCGCCTCTCCTGCCGGTACCGGCTATGATACGCGTTATGACCAAGTCAGTCGTGTCGGCCGAGCCCGACATCTACAAGATGCTGCCGGACCTCGCCAGGTGCGAGGACGGTTCCCTGGTGTGCTGCTATCGCGAAAGTCTGGTCCACGGCCGCTGGCCCTGGACCCGTATCGCCATGCACATCAGCCGCGACGGTGGCCGCAACTGGGGCCGCAAGGCGGTGGTGGAGGAGATTTCCGACCACGCGACCGGCGGCGGCTGGAACACGCCGCGCCTGCTGCACCTCGGCGGCGGCCGCCTGCTGATGATCTGCGACTGGGGGCCCCCGCACGAGCAGGAGTACACCCCCGGCAGCAAGATCTACTTGTGGCACTCCGAAGACGGCGGCGTGACCTGGAGCGAAAAGGTGGAGACCGGCATCACCGGCCGCATCTGTCCCTGTCTGTTCCGCACCCGTTCCGGCAAGATCTTCCTCGCCGCCGACGGCTGGGACGGCACCACCTGGAGCGTCGACCTGTGGGTATCCGAGGACGAGGGGGCCTCGTGGCAGGGCCCGACCGTCGTGTCCGCCTCGAGTGAGCTGTGGCTCAACGAGGCCACCTTCGTGCAACTCGACGACGGCACCCTGGTGTGCTACATCCGCGAAGATCGCGAGCGGCGCTGGGGCTTCAAGGCGATCTCCCACGACGACGGCGCCACCTGGCAGGGTCCCTACCCCACCCACCTGCTGTCCTGTATCGGGCGTCCCGAGGCCGGGCTGCTGCGCAGCGGCGAGGTGATCGTCTTCTACGGCTTCGGCAGCGCGCCACGCCTGCTGGTGCTGCACGCGGAGACCCAGGCCAGCGCCGCGGACCCGGACTGCGTCGAGAACGCCACCAAGTCCCATCTCTCCCCCGACTTCCGGCGTTTCTTCGTGGAGCACGACCGCAGCATCCATCCCGACGGCGCCTACTCCGGCTGGGTGCAGCTACCGGACGGCGACCTGTACGTGGTGCAGTACATCGTCGACGACGCCCCCATGGCGTTCATCCGCAGCTACCGCATCAGCCGCGACGACTGGATTCTCGCTCCCGAGGGCGGCATCCCGCAGATCGACAGCTCGCGTTATAAGGAAGCGCTCTACCACGAGCAGGCGCTCACCGCCAGCGCCGAATTGTAT